>JBLKON010000097.1:0-3492 GCA_047602725.1 Candidatus Woesearchaeota archaeon | reverse complement strand
ATCTTCAAGACGTTTAGCTAATGTTTTTTTTTTAGTATTAACCCCTAGTGTCTCTAGCACAAGATGTTGCAATTGTCCAAGACGTTCTTCTTTTAGTTGCACTGTTTTTAGATCTAAAGGTAATTCATCACCATCTTGTCTAGGAAGCATATGTACCATAAAATGCAGTGAGCGTTGTCCAGCTGCTTGTCCTCCCGCAATATACCACACTGTTTTTGCTGTTACACTTACTTTACGTTGTGCTTGAGCAATATATTTAAGCTTTGAAAAGAAATGAGTAAACACTTCTTGGGGCATCATGTTCATCAACGGATAATGTTCTTTGGGAAACACTAAAATATGGCCTTTTGTTGCTGGATTAATATCCATAATAGCCATCATAAGTTCGTCTTCATACACTTTAATGACTTGAATTTCTCCTTTTACCATTTTACAAAAAGGACATTGTGCTTTTTGTTCAGCCATTAATTTTTCATAATCTTCAGACATACAGTAATGCAAAACGTTGGTTTTAATAAACTTTTGCAAAGATTTTTTAAAGATAGTTTCCAAAAATACATACATGGTTGACCAAAACTTGCTTAATTATATCTGGGGCTATTTACAACAAGGATATGATGCACAAGTTATTAGAAATGCTTTGTTGCAACAAGGGTATCAAGTGCAAGCAATAGATGAAGCATTTTCGGTGATTTACAAACAAAACCCCCAAAGTGGGCAGGTGCAACAACAAACGCACCATATAGGTCCTATTACTATTGTTGGTGTAAGTGTAGTTATTTTATTGGTGAGTATTGGTTTTTTCTTATTTTTTATGCAACAATCTCAACCTGTGATAGATCCGCGAGTAGATTTTGAGCCAGTGGCACCCGTTACGCCACGACAACCAGTAGAACCACAAATTCCACAAGAAACAAGGCCAGAACCAGTAGTACCAAATACGACAAGCCCTCCTCCAACACCCCCACCATCTAATAGACCATTAACCCCTATAGAAATTGATGATATGATTAAAGAGCATGGAGCAACAAACCCTCAAATGGTGTCCACGTTTTGTGGGCAAATTAATAATCCAAGTACAGTAAATTCTTGTTATTCGCGCTTAGCCGTTGCTGCTTCAGATCAAAGCTATTGTATATTTGTGGATAATATACGGGTCAGAGATCAGTGTTATGTTAGTTTAGCGCAAAATGGCATAGGAGGCGTTGCTATTTGCAATAATGTACAAAGTGAGATGTTAAAAACAGCATGCGTAACATTGTATGAATCTCACGAGTATTATGATGATTGGGAAGAACAATTAGAACAATCAAGAGAACAAGCTAGAGAATGGTTAGTTGATCCCGGATATTAAGGTTTGTTTTTCTTTTTGACGATACGACATGGGATTAAGCGTAAGTAAATCTTTAGCAGCAATACATTGTACAGCAGTATTGCGTTGTAACGTACGGGCATAATATAGAGTATCTTGCATCATTTTAATAGAAAAATGAGTTAATACTACCAAGCGCGGAGATATGGTATCAATAAAGTCGCCTAATTGTTCGATAGTATATGTTGGCGATGCATACACAACCAATATATCAACTCCCTTAAAAAAAGCAACACTTTGCTTGTTGAGTAATTTGGGGCCACTAATACCTACCTTATATTCTTGTGTATCAATAATATAAGCTGTATGTTGTTCGTTAATGAAAGGATAAATAGTTACTTCATTAATCCCAACAGTATCCGTATGTTGTAAACTAATAGTGCGTTCAATAGCGGTTAGATACTCTTTATGAATAGATTTGTATGCAATAGGACCATGAATAAATACCCCTTTTCTATCAAGTCCTCCCACCGTCATACCTTGTACAACGGCATGAACATCATGAGCATACAGTAATGCATCTTGTGTAGTCATAATAATATCAGTATTTCTTACTGAAAGTTGAGCTCTAGGATATTGCACTAAACTACCAGGTCCTGGGTCAATATGAAGCTGTAAATGGTCATGCAAAAGAATAATACCTCCAGAAGCCAAGAGTTGTTTACCCATTGTCGAGGCATCTCCGGCAGTTCCTAAAAAGGTAAGTTGTGCGTGCATAGGACAATAATAACAGGACAGATATATAAATTATTCCTTAAAAAATTCCAGTTTTCCAATCATAAGTTTGTTTTCTGGCGTTTGCATTTTTTGTGTAGTTGTTTTATTAAAATAGTAACAGGTAATACGTAAATCCTCATCAGAGTCATCAATACCAAGTACTTGTAAAATAGCATCAACAATTTTTTTTTCATGTTGTTTGTACGCTTCATAGATAACAAAATCTATTTCAATTTCATCATGAAAACGCAAAACAACCATATTATGGGGTGCGTCAGTGTTGATATGGAAAAACCATTTTTCTACATTATATTCTTTATATGATCGTTTTATTTTTACTTCAGCACGCTTTGCTCGGTTTATCATCTTTTGCATTAAAGAGGACAATGTTGGTTGTTTTTCTTGCATAAGTCCATCTATAAGTTGTTGAGCATGCTCGCGTGTCTGAGCTTCAAAATGTTCAGTAAGATTTAACCCTTTTTGATTGTAAAAGGTGCGAAAAACAAGCCATGTTTCATGGTCTAATCTAGCTTCAAGTCTCGTGTTAAAGCTTTTAGTTTGTTTTTCATACATAAGCAAATCAGCAGTTTGGGTTGTTGTTTTCCAAGTCATATAGAGTGTAATAAATTACTGTATTTTAAATGTTGTGGAAAAGTGTTTTAAAGAGAAAATACTAAAATATACTATGACACGTGCACAAACATCTACTGAATATCTTATTATTTCAGCTGTAGTTATTATTATTGCTGTAGTAGTAGTTGGTGTGTTAGGTGGTATCCCTGGTATTGGCGGTGGAACGTCTGCGAACGTAAATCGTGCACAATTGCAAATATTACCTGTGGGAATTATTGAGTATCATGTCGGGCAAGATGATACGGTTGTTATTCTACGCAATAATCAACAGCAAAATGTTGTAGTGACTCAAATTTTGTATGGTTCGCAAACCTGTGCAGTAAATAGACAAATTACACCAGGACGTGAAATTCGCGTTGATTGTGATAACATTAATAGTAGCTTGCCATTAAGTGATATACTTGTTGAATATCGTGTACAAGAAGCAATCTATTATGTGAGTACATCTGGAAGTGCGAGTACGCCTCCATTAGAATTTGAACCAGTTGAGCCTTTTATAGGTTGGTGTTATCAGGAAAGTGCAGATAGCTTAGTTGGATCTCAAGAAAATTGCACACATCTGTTATCAGTAGGTGGAGCATATGCTTATGAAGGCGATGTAAACAACCCAACAAATGCATGGGATGAAGATTGGGATACTTATGCAAACCTAGTGGACCCATGGGATTATGGAAGTACCTATTTGTATTTTAATTATTCCGCTCCTGATAATATCGGTAGTAATACACATTTTCAATTTAGTATGCACTTGACGACCATGAATGTTACCT
>JBLKON010000096.1:0-3502 GCA_047602725.1 Candidatus Woesearchaeota archaeon | reverse complement strand
TGAATCAATTTCGCCTTGTCCACTTATGGTCATACCTGTATTCAATCCCCCTTTATGAGAGACAAGCACATCAAATTCCTCATCTTTCAATTTTTGGTATACTGGAGACTGTGCACCCAATTGTATTTTGAGATTGTAATCGATAATTTTTGCAAGCGCTTCAGGATTTACTTTATCTCCAAATTTTTTTTTGAGATCTTGTTCCATTTGAGATCTTGCTTCTTTAAATTGAGTAAGATCTACACCTGAAATATCATCATCTTCAACTATGATATCTAGAGGTTTTTTGCCATCAATAGACATCATTTTTGTTTCATAAGCATTAATCGCTCCTGCAAAACGTATTCCGCCTATTGTTTTAGGTGCGCCTTTATTCAAAAAATGCATATTAGGAATAGCATCATATATTGCTTGAGTATCATGATTACCAGGAATCCCTGCAAGCTCAACTCCTTCAAAATCTTCATTAAATTGTTTATATACTCCCCTGGAGTCTTCTAAAAGAGTTTTTTCAAGTGTCTCAACAGTAATATCTGGATTAGTTTCTGTGATTTTTTTTGCACCTAAACCAATATCATAAACATCGCCACCAAAAATAACAGGGCAAGAAAATTCTTTTGCTACACTTGCAACAATGTTTGATAATCTTGTTGTTTTAACTGGATTACTAGTAGAACTAGTAGTATTACAATGATTGTCAGAAAAGAATAGATAATAACTCTCTTGAGGCATATTATAGGGTAATACTTACTTATTTATATATGTTTCTACATTTATTACTAATTGGTAGTATTTTATTTTTGTTTATTTTATTTTTATATAGAAAAAAACACAATACCTTTATAAATCACCCTGTATATACATACCCATGAAAGACTATAGAACCTACCTTATATCTGTAATTATTGCCGTATTATTTGCTATTTTTGTGTTTACCAGTATTGATGCGGTCTATCCACAGCCAGAATTTCCTAACCATTGCGCGTATCCTGACAGATTTCAAGATAATGTAACGGAAACACAGCGTGAGCAACTCTTTGAACAACAACGTATTGCCCATGAACAATGTATCCAACCTTATTATGATGCACAACAGAGTCGCGGTTTCATTCTTTTTATCATCAGCTCTCTTATTGGCGTACTTGCTATTGTGGGAGGTTTATTTTAAACTAAAAAAAAAGCAACCCAATTAGCAGTTGCAACTGGCTTATTACTCGGTGGATTATTTGTAGTGTTTTTGGGTACCATGCAAGGCTGGTCTAGTTTACATCCTCTTGTTAAACCCCTTGTTATTTTAATAGAAATAGGTATTGTTATTGTAGTGAGTTTTAAAACGCTTGATAAAAAATGATTCGCATTATTGTTGTAGGTACTTTTAATGCAAAGGCAGATACGTACATACAACGCATAAAACACTGTGAATTTGTACAGGTTAAAAGCGTTAAAGGAAGCGATGCTGTTCACGTTATACAAAAAGAATGGGAACGCATACAGCCCCATCTCATAGGTTCTGTGTTTTTATTAGATGCACTTGGCACATCTATGGATAGTATTGCTTTTAGTAGATTTATTCAAAAACATGATCAACTTTGTTTTGTTATTGGTGGTGCGTTTGGTTTGCCTAAAAATACAAAGTATCCTACTATTTCGTTGTCAGCTATGACATTTCCTCACGAAATGATACATGTTATGTTAGCTGAACAATTGTATCGAGCACAGTGTATTGCTCAACATCATCCGTATCATAAGTAGTTATTCTAACACACTATAATGTATTCTTGCTTCTATGAATTGAACATCGTGTGTGTGTTGATCAAATCCGGCATCAGCAGTTCTTCCACGTACTCTAACCTCAATTCCATTAATTTGAACTCCACTAGGAATATGTAAAGCTGGAGTTGCATTATAAAATTGATGATAGTATGAATTAGTAGGTACTCCCAATGTGACAGATATATCATTAATTTGCTCTATACTCCATATTTCCCCCCACTCATCCGTTAAATTTCCCACTGTTTCATTTCCAAACGAACTACCAAAAGTTAGCGCTTTACTATCTGATAAAGAGCTCCAAGAATTATTTGAAGTTCCTAAATACACTACTAAACTACCATCCAATGGAACTGTTGTAGTAAAATTTATATCATCAACTACTGCATTACCTGGGTTGTTCCACTCTGTATAAGCAACAATAGCTTGCCAATTACTAAATGTAAACCAACCCGTATCATACGATACCCACTCTAAATTTACTTCAGGCACACTCGCACTTCCCGATGTGCTTACATAATACGTTGCTTCTTGTACACGATATTCAATTACCACATCACTTGGTGGTAAACTACTATTAATGTTATCACAATCAATGCGTATTTGACGCCCCGGTGTAATTTGTCTATTGACTGCACAGGTTTGCGAACCATACACAACTTGAGTCACCACAATATTTTGCTGCTGATTATTACGTAGAATAACAACCGTATCATCTTGCCCTACATGATAATCAATAATTCCCACAGGTAATGTTTGCAATTGTGCACGATTTACATTCGCAGACGTTCCACCACCTATACCAGGAATACCACCTAACACTCCAACTACTACTACTGCAATAATAATAACTACTGCTGTTATGACTAAATACTCAGTGGTGGTTTGTGCACGAAGCATAGATGTTAATAGGATTATAACCTTACAAGTATATCGAAAATTCAACTTCCATCTATATACCACCACATGGCTTCTTCATACACTTCATCTCCAGAATCCATGTGTGTATCTTCATATATTAGATCCCAACTTGAACCATCCCAACAGTTGAATGTTGATTTAAAATTATTTTCTGATGTTATATGTAATTGTAACGTATCTGTAAACGCACAAGATACTAATGTGAGATTTTGTATTCCATCATTACCTGTTTTGATTTGCCACTGTGATGACAAATTAGCATGCTGAGGAATTGTATAATTTATATATAAATCACCAATAATATCAACTTCCAGTGGTGGAGAAATAGAACTTGACCTACCAAATGTTTCCCAATTTCCATCAAATATATTTTCACAAAGGATATCCCAATATCCTTCACATACATAATTTCCGGTGTACAATAAATCACAAGAACCATCACTTGGATGACTAGCATTTGCTGTTTCTTGGTAACACCAACCACTAAATGAAGCAACTGGTGATGATGGCGCAGCGGTACTTCCTGATGTACTCACATAATAGGTTGCTTCTTGCACACGATATTCAACTACCACATCACTTAATGGCAAGCTACTATTAACATTATCACAATCAACGCGTATTTGGCGTCCTGGGGTAATTTGTCTATTCACTGCACATGTTTGCGAACCATAAAAAATTTGAGTCACCACAATATTTTGCTGTTGATTATTACGCAAAATAACTACTGAATCATCTTGCCCTACATGATACTCAATAATTCCCACAGGTAATGTTTGCAATTGTGCACGATTTACATTAGCAGACGTTC
>JBLKON010000095.1:0-3560 GCA_047602725.1 Candidatus Woesearchaeota archaeon | reverse complement strand
AGGGCGTACTATTTTTGATAACATTCAGCGTTTTATAACGTATATTTTAACGAGCAATATGGCGCAAATGATTCCGTTTTTGTTGTATGTGTTGTTTCCTATTCCTTTGGCAATTACGGTTATTCAAATTTTAGCTATTGATATTTTAACGAATGTCATTCCTGCTATAGGATTAGGTAATGAATCATCTGAATCTGATACCATGCATAGAAAGCCACGTCGTGCTTCACAGCATTTAGTGACTCATGGTATGTTTATGCGTAGTTATGGTCTTATTGGGCCACTGACTGCTGTGTGTGGGTTTATTACCTTTTTTTTAGTGTTATATATGCATGATTGGCGTTGGGGGGTGGCAGTTGTTGAGCCGTATGTGTATTATATGGCAACCGTAGCGTTTTTGGGTAGTGTGATTTTTTGTCAAATTGGTAATGTGTTTGCTTGTCGTTCTACGCGTCAATCGGCAGTGGGGTTGTTGCGTGTACGTAATACGTGGATTACGTGGGGAGTGTTGTTAGCTGCGTTTTTTATGTCTGCCATTACGGCATTACCATTTTTGTTTCCTATTTTTCATAGTTATTATTTACCTTGGTATTGTTGGCTTTGTTTTTTGATATATCCTTTTGTTATCTTTTTTGCTGAAGAATTACGAAAATATGCTGTGCGTTGTGGAGTACGGTGGTTGGATACGCAATGAGATTAGAGCAGTTGTGTTGATGAAGAGATTGAATTCGGAAAAAAGATAAATGCTTCAGTTTTTCAGCGACTCAAAAAGTAGAAGCTGTTATGAAATTAATTGCTGATGCTAATATCTTGTTTTTTTAGTTAAAAAGGGATAAAGTTTCACATCTCATTTTAGAGCAACATGATGTTGTCTATCTTGCTAAAAAATTACATGTATGTATTTGGTCTAATGATACACACTTTAAAGAGCAAACTGAGTTTGAAGTATGTACTACAGCAGAATTAATTACGTTGGTGTATTCCATATGTAATTCATTTTACAATGCAAAGAAATTTTTTACTGTTACGTCACCACCTCTAAAAACAGTAACAAAATTGTATATATTGAGGTGACTACAAATCTAAAAAAGGTAGACACCTATTTTTTTAGTAATTTTTGTAGTGCTTTATACTCTTTGATAAATAAATCTAAAGTTAATAGCTCTAACTCTTAGAATAAATCATAAACTTTAAATACATTACTTGCTTTATTATTGCCATGATAGAAAGCATACGAATGGCAACTATTTCATCAAAGAGACAAATTATTATCCCTAAAGAATTTGTGAGTTTTAAACCTGGAAATAAAGCTATTATGTTATCAAAAGGAGATTATATTATTATACGACCTATGTCTAAAAAAATATCTGAAACAGCATTGCTTTCAGATTGGTCTTTATCCGAAGGGTGGAATTCAAAAGAAGATGAAGAGGCATTTGCATATCTACAATAAAAAAATATGATGTAGTTTTAGTTAACTTTCCATTCTCTGATTTGTCACAAACAAAGTTAAGACCTGCGTTAATTTGTAATTTAGCAACAATTTAATGCATACTTGGCATCTATTACCTGAAGTAAAGCAGGTGAAACTTGTATGACTAGGTGTTTTCTGTAGGTTTTATTGAGACTTCTAAATATAGTCTGCCAGTAACATCTCCACCGGACATTGACGTTTTTTAAACCGGTATTAATCTGATGGTCGTCAGCATTTAATCAAGATCTTGTCTTTTCTTAAGCTCATCCAATATTTCTTTGGTAGTATATATTGCAACTACACTTTGTTCTTTGAGTAACTTATCATTTGTCCATAATGGTAGTTCATGCTTTACAGCTAATGCTACAAAGTCAATATCCTTTGGATCTGGCATATTATTTACCACAGCTATTAGCTTTTCTTGGTAATTTTCTATAGAAATAAATTCGACATATATAGCCAGCTCATTAAGTTGCTCCTTATATTGTTTTTTTGTAATATTTGTTTTTTTACAAATTTCAGCTTCATACTTATTAATTTCTTCTAAGGCATATTCTGGGGCAATACAATCTACTAATTCTTGTGTAAGTAACTTTCTAAAAACAGAATTTTGCCAAAAGAAAGTCATTAATACATTAGTATCTACAACAACTTTCATAGTAGCCCTTTCTTTTTTAACTCTTCAAGTCGTCCAGATCTTCCTGCACGCTGTAATTTAACAGCAAAAGTCGTAAAATCTTTTTCTTTTTCTAACTTTTTTTTAAGCTCATGCATTTTAAGTATATCTTTGGTTTTTTTTTCAATTTGGTTTCTAACAAAAGCTGACCAATTAACTTCGTCAAATTGCTTCATACGTTTTTTTGTCTCATCTGAAATGTTTAGAGTAATAGTTGCCATATTTACACAGAAAGTTGTGTAAATATTTAAAGATTGTGTTTTTTAAGATGTTCAAAGCTGTTACCAAGACTTTAGTAGATTGGAGGAATTATAATGGAAGAACAAATACTTATCTCAGTAGAAAAATTTAAAGAGATACTAATTCATTCTAGCTCAGCTTTTTTACGCATTTTATTCATGAATGCCTTTGACTCTTTAGCAGAGCTAAATGTATTTGCTTGTTTATGTGTGTGTAAAAAATCAATATATTCGTCTCTTACTTCATATTTTTCATTAATTTTATCTCTTACTGCTTCACGCACGAGTTCTTGAATGCTCATGTATCCATGTTCTTGGGCGTATCCTTTTACTTTTTCTAAAAAGGAATCTTGGAATTTCATGTTTAATTGAGTTGTAGCCATGGATATAGTGAGATATCTTGGGATGTATAAAGATTGTGTTTTATGATATCACATATGTATGTACATTGGGGATGAAATCCCAAAAAAGATACGAAATGTCGAAGATACTTTTGAATCATGCTATTTTTGCGATGTCGTTAAAGAGGGTATCAAAGGTGGGAATATTGCTGAACAACACTTTTATAAATTTTGAATTCTTTTCTCTGCTTATGGAACTAACTATTGTATTAGAACCTCAACAAGAAGGGGGATTTACTGTCTATGTGCCATCATTACCAGGTTGTATTTCTCAGGGAGATACCAAGGATGAAGCAATTGCAAATATAAAAGAAGCAATTGTGTTATACTTAGAAACTGACACAAATGAAATGATTGAATTTACAGGAAAAACTATTAAGTTGACTGTGTAATGAAAATTCCACGAATTTCAGGGCTTGATGTAGTTAAAAAACTTAAGCGTGTGGGTTTTGTTCCTACAAGGCAAAGGGGAGATCATCTTCGTTTAGAAAAAAATACTTCTGATAAAACAATTAAGCTAACTGTTCCCTTGCATAAGGAATTAAAAACGGGGACTTTGGTACAAATAATTAAACAAGCAGATTTGACGTTTGAACAATTTATGAATATAAAGTAAATACATATTTTTTTATTCTTGAGTGGTTTTCGAGTGTAAGAGTAGAGTGGTGAAGGTGTTTTTTTATAGATAATTCATAATTACCTCTCGTGCTTGTAAAAGTGGTAACTTAGACATGATTTATACCTCAAGATACTGTAAGCCAATAAATTTG
>JBLKON010000094.1:0-3585 GCA_047602725.1 Candidatus Woesearchaeota archaeon | reverse complement strand
TACATCAGCATTTACCATTCATCCTTCATGGAATTTTGCCTCATCAAGCCTGCATGTCCTTATAAATCAAAGATTTATGGATCTTGTAAAATTCTTTTACAAGAAATCGGCTTGCTTCGTAAAACGCTTTGAGATGTAGTATACAATAATCATCCTTTCTGGACAGACCCATATGTTCATAACATTTATGAAGAGTAATTGTTTACATTGTTGTATGTTTACGTGTAATATTTCCAAAAAAGATCGCTATACCCGTGTTATTATTGGCCTTTTGTTTTTAGTGGGTATTGGGTTTGGATGGTCATCTACCTTTTTTATAGTACTGAGTGTACTTATGATTGTTGAGGGACTTATTGGGTGGTGTGCTTTGGGTGTACTGTTAGATAAGTTAAAGATACGATGAACTGGTTTATTATCCTTCTTATTGTGTATGGTGTACCTTTAGCTCCTTTACGGTATCGTTTTAGATGTGCTGTGTACAAACAAACTGGTTGGAAAATGCATCTTATGCCTTGGTTTGTCAAAGAAACTATTGCCCTGTTTTCTAATAGGTATTTTACGACACCTGCACAAACACGTGTTGGGTGGATATATCGCATCTATTTAGGGGTATATGTGGTGCTTATATTGATGTATTTTTTGGTGTATTTATAAATACATACACAAAGTATATAAAGGAGTATTGCTATTACTTATTTATTAATTCGGAATTACCGAATAAATAAACACCTCGGATGTACTATGGATGCACAAAATATTAAGGAATTGACGTTTAACGTTACAAAGCGGTATAGTGTACAACGACCTTATGATGTTAAAAAGGTTGCTTGTATGTGTGCTTCTTTGTAATTATGTTAATTCTTTAACCTTATCTAGAACATATGTTTCCCACGCTATTTGTCCATCTGGTTGCTCTATTTTTGTCAAACATTTATCTTTAAACAACCCATGTATTACTCTATTCCACTCATCTACTAATACCCTTCCTTTTTTGGTGTTTATGATATCTTCTAATGCTTCTTGTGTAGTGGATGACAGTGGCTTATAGTGTATTTCTTGAAAAGGATCATATATCTGTATGATACCACTATGATTGAGAATAGGATCTCGTATTATATCAGTAATTTGACCTTGTTTGTACAATAACTGTTCACGCTCCTCTATATCTAGCTCATCATACTCTTCAATGACTGTTTTTCCGGGTCCACACATAATTTTTTGTATAGGTATGGATAATAATCCATGTGGGTACGTAGCATATAATCTTGCTGGGGTACATATATATGATTCTGCAATACATTCAAGATTTGTAGCGATTGCTACAATAGTATGATTATTATATGTACCACATAGTGCAATATACTCTTGTGGTAATGATATTTGCTTGACTTGTTGAGGGTGTTGGGTTTGTGTATTCATGTTAATTCTTCAATTAAGTCTTCTATATATTCACTTGAAGCAGTAGTAGCACTTTTGTCAACCCAATGAGGTATGTGTAATTTAAATGTTCGACTTATATATTCCCTTACTTTCTTAGCACTTAGGGTATGTTGTTGTATTCCTCTATAAAAATTTCCACGTCTACTCAATGTTTGCCAATGCACACCTTTATGTACATGAGATAAGATGTATGTACCACTATCTTCTATTATTAATTTTCTAGTAACATCTTGGGTATCTAATTGCAAAGCTTCAATGGTATGTTGTAACACTTCTTGTTTATGAGGTACTAATAATAAGGGATATTGAGCAGTAATAAAACAACCATCATAGTCACATTCTTCCATATATGCAAGTACGGGAGTTTTTTTAGGACACATAAGATACAAACACGTCGGTTTACTTGTATCTATAGGCACATAACTGTGTGGATACCATTCCATGCGTTAGATGGGAAAAAAGTACTCTTTAAAAACCTTACATTTTAAAAATATCTACGTGTTTCTTTAGTCTATGACCAAACGTATTGCTATAGTTGAAAGCAAAAAAATTAAAGACGAGCAACAAAAACAACACCTTATCAAAATTTGTCCTGTCAATAAAACAGGTGGTGAATGTATTTATTTGGATGATGGTAAGCTTAAAATTGCTGAAAATTTATGTATTGGCTGTGGTATTTGTGTGAAAGTTGCACCAGAAGCTATTCAAATCATTAATTTACCTGAAGCGCTCAATAAACCACCACTACATCGCTATGGACGCAATGGCTTTCATTTGTACAGTATTCCTATTCCTATTCAAGGAAAAGTTGTTGGTTTATTAGGAAAAAATGGTATTGGTAAATCGACAGCTATTCAATTATTAAGTGGATTATTGCAACCTAATTTTGGTAAGGATACGGATACAACTCCATATAAGGCAGATATCAAAGAAGTTATTGAACATTTTAAGGGTACTGAAGCGCAAGGGTATTTTGAAGCGTTACGTGATGGGAAATTAACTATTTCGTATAAACCACAATTAGTGGATGCTATTGCTCAACAATTTAAAGGAACGGTGTTAGCGTTATTTGAACAGGTTTGTAAAGATAAACAACGTATAACCAGTGTTGCACAACAGTTAGATGTTGCTCATTTATTTGCTCGAACATTGCCTGCTTTATCAGGAGGAGAACTACAACGGGTAGCTATTGCTACTGCTAGTTTAAAAGATGCAAATGTGTTTTTTTTGATGAACCAACGTCATATTTAGATGTACAACAGCGTTTGTCAGTTGCTGAATTTCTGAGATCGCTTGCGCAAGCTGGGCATGCTGTTGTGGTTATTGAACATGATTTAATTATGTTAGATGCTATGTCGGATTCCATTCATATTATGTATGGTCAAGAAAATGCTTATGGTGTGTGTTCGCTTCCTAAAGCCACCAAAACAGGTATTAATATTTATTTAGATGGTTTTTTAAAAGAAGAAAATGTACGTTTTAGAAATTCTGTTATTTCGTTTAATAAAGGAGTTGCTGTGCAAACGTTACATACCTTACCATTATGTGAGTGGGAAGCTTTTGATGTACATTTACCCGATTTTACGTTACAGGTGCAAAAAGGTATGTTGCATAAACGTGATGTGGTAGGTGTACTGGGTGAAAATGGTATTGGAAAGTCTTCGTTTGTTAAAGCACTTGCTGGATTACAAAAAACAAGCAAAGGTCTTTTAGATACGGGTTTACGCATAGGCTATAAACCACAACATTTACCTAAAGATGATACGCTTGTAGGAGCACTATTACAACAAGCTAAACAAAAATATGATACGTTACTCATTCGACCTTTACAACTAGATATGCTTTTTGATCAACATTTAACGAGTTTGTCTGGTGGACAATTACAGCGTGTTATTGTGGCTGCTGTGTTAGCCAAAGATGTTGATTTATATTTGTTGGATGAGCCTTCTGCGTATTTAGATGTTGAACAACGATTACTTGTTTCTAAAGTGATTAAAGACTTTATGATGCACACAGGAAAAACTGCTATTGTTGTTGATCATGATTTGTTGTTTTTAGATTATTTGTCTGACAAATTGTTAGTGTTTGAGGGTACTCCTGGGGTTACAGGAAAAGCATGTGGTCCTTTTATGATGCAAGAAGGAA
>JBLKON010000093.1:0-3598 GCA_047602725.1 Candidatus Woesearchaeota archaeon | reverse complement strand
GTCACTAAAAAAAAGATAACATGACCATAGGTATACAATAGTGTCTGTAAAAAAGCATGAAGTGTATTTTTCGAGCTTATATTTTCTTGCTGTATTGGTTCATTTTTTGGTGTTGTGTGATTATGTATGTATTGGGGACTATCAGATTTTATTTGTTTTTTACGTATTAAATAGTATATCATAATTAAGGTAATAAGTAATAAGGTGATTATTGTAAGTATCATGGGAAATAGAATGATTGGTTGGTAAGAAATAGAAAATAGTTCTTTGATAATAGAGAAGAAAATAGGAAATGTAATCACATACACTGTTAGTTGTAGATATATTGCTTCTTTTTTTTTTGTCCATATACCATACAGAGAAGTTATGATAAAAAGAGGAAATAAATACATCAGTACATCAAAAAACAGTAACAATATATATTGAAATGGTGTATTGTATAACAAGAATCTGGGTATGTAAAAAAACAACAATACTGCCATAAGAGGTATGATAATAGCTTGTTTGTACTTGTTTTGATAAAAAAATATTAGTGTAATATAAAGAGTGAACCACACCATTATTTCTATGAATAAAAAGGGAGTAAGAGAAGTAGTCCGAGAAATGGCGTTGTTAAGAAGTATATAATATATAGATCCTATGAATAAAAAAATATGTAGGATAATAGATAATATGTGAATACCATCTAAACTTCTTTGAGGGGGAATGGTATGTTCCATGTATGGTAGTGTGTATGTATTATTTAAAAAAATATCGCACATGTACTCTTGTTGACATTTTTAATTGATTTTTATATACCATACCTAGGTGTCAATAATGCTATGCTTGTTTGGGAATAGCTTGAGCAACCCATAACATTTATAAATAAATCCCGATTTTCACTTATTATGGCAATTAAATGTGTAATTGGAGATCCTAAGACAGGAAAATCAAAGCAAGTGGACATTGAATTAGATGATTATGCTGATAAGAAAATTGGAGATACTATTACGTTACCGCAATTTGACGGTTATACCTTTGTTATAACGGGTGGATCTGATTCAGCAGGTTTTCCTATGCGTTTTGACGTAGATACTCCTAAAAAGCGTATTTTAGCTCAAAGTGGTATTGGTGTACATACTCCAAGAAAAGGTATGCGTGTGCGAAAGATGGTTGCAGGTAAGTTTGTAACTGATAGAACTGCTCAAATTAATGTAAAAGTTGCCACGTATGGTAAGGCTCCATTATGGGAAGAAGAAAGTAAAGAAGGTGAACAAGCATGACTATTATAGGATTTAATTTCTTAAAAATTGATGCACAACGTTTGCAAGGTGCAGGCCAAGCAAAAATTAATGTATCTAACAATGTGAGCATTAAAGAAGTACATAGTGCAGAAATTAATTTAACAGGTTCTGCAAGTGCTGGATTACGTTATGTTTTTACGTATACTGCTGTGTATGAACCGAGTGTAGGAAAGATTACCTTAGAGGGTGAAGTTCTTACTATGGATGATAAAAAGGTATGTGATGACATTTTAAGTGGATGGAAAGAAAAAAAAGCTTTACCTCAACAACAAAGTCAATCTATTTTGAATACTATTTTATCTAAAAGTACTGTGCAAGCTTTGATTTTAAGCAGAGAATTAAATTTACCTGCTCCGATTCCTATTCCTAAAGTTAAACAGGAAGTAAAACAAGAAGCTGCATCAGAAAAAAAAGCTTAACGCTATTTTCTTTATTTTTTTCTATATCTTTTTTTTAGTATATATCGTTCTAATTTGACTAAAGCTAAGCAAGTAAGTAGTCCGACTACAACACCAGCAAGAAAATAAGCATAGGTATCAATATGAATACGTGACATAATTCTGTTTGTGCGTGATTGTTGTACATAACTTTGAATATCAGATAATTCAATACCATAATGTGCATACAATAATGCTGAATAAATATTGTCTTCTCGTAATGAATCACTATATTCAATATAACTGTATGCCGCAATGGGAAAAATACCTCTTTGGATTTGACGTTGGATATGATCATGTGCTATACTTGCTACATTTTGTACATGTCCATCTACTTGATTGGTTGAAAGGGAAGTTGCTAGTAAATCAAAATATGCTTTTGCTTTAGAAGCATAAAAAATACATAATACATGATTTTGTTGTACTTGTTGTTTTTGAGCTTCTTGTAAATCTTCATTGGTTGCTTGTGGAAGAAATAATAACACATATTGTTGTCGTTGTTGAGCTTCTTGAATGCGTAGCATACATGTTTGACGCACATGGTTCATATCAATGCGAACATCATCTTGTATTAATCCAAAAAATCGACTCCAACTTTTTGCACTTTCAAAGCGTTCACGAGCAAATGCAAGTGTATAGCGCATATCAACACCACTTTGATTGTTTGCTGTATCTAATAATTTTTGTGTTTCTACTAAACGTTCTCCAACAAGCATACTTGTTTGTAAGTCGGTAATAGAACGTATGCTTGGTTGCTCAAAGGCATTGAGTTCTTGTTGTAATGTGTGTTGTAGATGTTGTACATCTTCAAGGGGTATACTGAGAAGTTCTAGATAACTATATTGTAATCCAGCACCAAAACAAAAAGAAGCAGCAGCATAATATTGACCATTATCTAATGCTTGTTTACTTTGATTGCGCAGTAATTGAGCACGATCATGTATTGTTTGTACTTCTTGAGATGTATTTAATAGCATGAGTAATTGTTGAGCACGTTGTGTATCCACGCGTTGAGCAGTTGTATCTGTGCGCTGACATAAATCTAAAGCTAGTGCTTGCATTGTTTCTTTGTAATATGGAGGCGAAACAATATCATAATGGGGTTGAGCAAAAGATACTCCAGTGAGTTCTTCAACTACTTGATGAATGCTATATACTTCGACAACACGAATCCCTTTTTTTTGTCCATATTCGACAATACTTTGGTTTTGTGCATCCAAAGATTCTCCAAAAGGTACTAGTACTGTTGTTATGCCATTGCGTTTTGCTGCATCTACTTTTTCAAATAACCCACCAACTGAACCTACTAAACCACCAGCACCAATAGTACCTGTAACTGAAACACCTCGTTTAATAGGAAGATCTTGGAGTGCTGCAATAGTAAGTGCACTGAGTGCGGCACCTGCACTTGGTCCACCAATAGTGAGTGAATCACTTTTAATGGTATAAATAAAATCATAATGTTCACAGGCAATATCGAGTTGATGACAGGCTATTTCTTTGGCAACTCTTGCTGAAATTTGTGTATCAACTTGGGCTAGAGGAAATGTGTCAATAAAAATACGACCTTGACCAGGTACAATTTCTACATGTAAATTAGCAATAGTACCTATGTTTGTTCCTTGTTCGTTGCGAGAAATTGCTAAAAGAGGCATTTGCTTTTCTTGTAAGGCTAATGTTACTGGTATACATATAGTGAGTAGTATGATGAGTAAGAGTAGTTTTTTCATACTTTGCATTAATATGATATAGTTTAAAAAAGTAATGAAAGTGAGGGGAGTCTAAAGCATAACTTCATTCCCTAATAACCATATCATTAGTCAAAATAGTTCCTCTAAAATTGGTACTTTTGTGTTCGTCTAAACAAGCACCATCTTG
>JBLKON010000092.1:0-3736 GCA_047602725.1 Candidatus Woesearchaeota archaeon | reverse complement strand
TTTTACAAGAAATCGGCTTGCTTCGTAAAACGCTTTGAGATGTAGTATACAATAATCCTCCTTTCTGGACACACCCGCACCTACACAACTCTTTTAAATGAGTACTTATTTTCTCTACCGTTATGCTACGAAAACATTTTGAACAACTCAGTACACAAGACAACCATTTTTCTTTTATTGTAGGGCAAAAACAAGTCAAACAACAAGTACTTAGCGCCCTTATTTCAGGAAGACATATTATTTTAGTAGGTCCTCCTGGTATTGGAAAAACATCTTTAGCCAAAGAAATAGCACATCTGTTACCCCAAAAAGATAAATTTGTACGTGTACAAGGATCTCCTGATTTAAGTGCTGAAGATTTATTAGGTGATATAGACCCTATTAAAGCATTAGAATTTGGTCCAACGTCTCCCCAGGCATTTGTAAAAGGAAAATTATTTGAAGCAAATCAAGGAGTTTTATTTTTTGATGAAGTCAATAGATGTTCTGCAAAACTACAAAATGCTCTTTTACAAGTACTAGAAGAAGGATATGCAACTATTGGTAGCTATCGCGTTGATTTTCCAACAGATTTTATTTTTATTGGAACAATGAATCCTCATGATGCTTCCACTGAAGAATTGTCTCATGTATTTTTAGATCGTTTTGATTTAATTCAAGTAGGATATCCAAAAACTCCTCAAGAAGAACGAGAAATTTTACAAAAAAGTGCATTACACTTACCAGTAACCTTTGGTGAGCAACAACAACAATTTATTGTGGAGTTTATCCAACGCATCAGAGCAAGTGATAAAGTAGAACAAGCACCATCAGTGCGAGCTACATTAGGGTTATATGAACGTGCTCAAGCTAATGCTTTACTTGAACAACAACAAAAAGTAAGCTACAAACACATTTTTCAATCTATTGTAAGTGTCTTACCACATCGTTTAACATTAAAGCCATCTATTAAATACATGGTAAGTACTCAACAATTTATTGCTGAACAACTTAAACAATTTTCTACTGAAAAAGGAGTAGATACCCAAGAGGGTGAAGTCCCCTGAAAGACAACAGCCTCAAAACATAGAAAAACCTGAAAAACTGGATGGGAATTTAGCTCAAGATGCTAGTGATCATGATAAACTAGCAAGTACTATTTTAGAAGATGATGGAAAGACCATGCATCAAGCTGATTTAGTCAATGAAATGATGAATCATGGCAGTAGTCATTTTGTACCTAACTTATTTTTTGAACAATTAGTATCAAATTTCCAACAAACCAAACAAATGTATGGTGAACGGTTTTTACGTCAATTATCTGATACATCAAGTGAACAATTAGAACGTAATTTACGCTTTCCTGAATACAAAAAAGAAATAAAAGAAAAAATTGAACAATATGCTAAAGGTATGCAACAAGCTGGTATGGTAGACAACAAAGGACAATTTACCGACCAAGCATATATGTATGCAGGTATGACACTTGCCTTACAAGAATTAGACAAATTACAAGCACAAGGATTTAGTGGAGAATATATGCATAAACAAAAAGGTATACACGGTGAACAAACTGATGTAAAACCTTTTACCAAACAACGCTACAAAGATATTGCACTTCGTCAAGCTATACGATTAGCAATGAAACGAGCACACACAACAATTCACAAACAAGATTTACAAGTTGCCATAAAAGAACAAAAAGGAAAAATTCAAATTATATATGCCCTTGACGTTAGTGGTTCTATGAAAGGTAAAAAATTACTGATGGCCAAACGCGCTGGTATTGCATTAGCCCATAAAGCGATACAAGATAATAATCGCGTAGGTTTTATTGCTTTTTCTGATGTTGTGCATACCAGTGTAAGACCTACTCGTACATTTATGCATATATTGCAATCAATAGCTCGCGTTAAAGCACAAAAACAAACCAATGTACACACCAGTATTGAACATGCATTAACCTTATTTGATAACAATAAAGAAACAAAACACTTAATTCTACTCACGGATGCACTTCCTACCGTAGGTGATGATCCTCATAAGCAAGCAATACACAGTGTATCACAAGCAGTAAGTGCTGGCATTACCATTTCTTTAGTGGGTATTGATGTAGAAGACAAAACATTTGCTCAACAACTTGCTCATATGGGACGTGGAACAACACATTTTTTAGAATCTAGTGAACAATTAGATCAAGTATTACTCAATGAATATGATAGGATTAGATTATGACATATACCTTTATTAAACACACAGCAGACATTGCTTTTATTGCACATGCACATACCTTTGAAGAGCTCTTAGAACAATGTGCTCAGGCATTTTTACGTATACTAACCAAAGACACTATCCAAGCAAAATATACTCATAGTTTTATGCTACAAGGAACACACGAACAAGCTGTCTATCGATTACTCGAAGAATTATTATTACAACTAGATATGGAACACCGCTTATGCACACAAGTACAAATAACACAACATAATGATGGTTGGTTAGTAGATTGCTGGTATGATACCATAGACAACTATACCATCTTTGCAGGTATTAAAGCAATCACAAGACATAATCTTATTGTTAAAAAAAAAGAACAATGGAGTGTACAAGTCGTAGTAGATGTGTAAAGATGTTATTCTTATAATTTATGTGTTCATTAATCTTTTATAGATGTCAGGATATCTATCTGATAATTGCATTTCCTCTTCTAAACTTGTTAAAATATGAAGCGAATCCCGACTAAAATCATAAGTACCTACTAAAATAGTACCAATAATTCTTTTAGCTTGTGCTTCTGTTTTTACATGAGGTGATTTCATAAGTATACCTTGCAACCCATCAGAAACATGTTTATCTACAAGACGATATAGATCTTTGCCCGGAGTGTTTTTTTTAGCTGGTTGTGTGGGAAGTTTTATTTTAGGTGAAGGTTGTACATTGATTGGAGGAGTATCATTTTCATCTAGTAAACATGTAGATCTATGTGGTTGTGGATTAGGATTTATTGTTCTAGTAGTTATGTAAGGCGATTCATTTAAGACTTCAGTTGAAAAATTATATACTTGTAAAATAGCTAAGCACCTGTAATAATCTTTTGCAGTAGCTGGCAAATCAGTCCAATGAGGTACTTGTTGATAAAAATCTGCTATATCTTGATAACATTCAAATCGAGTAGACTTATAAAAATCAGGGTTAATTGTTCTTAAACATTCATTAACTTTACCTACTGGTAAATCCATTGTGATGCTTTCCAATGAGATACCTGGCAATAACCAAGAAGGATATCGTAATAATTCAGATTCTTTAGATAATAAATGATTAATAAGAGTTGTTAAACTGTCTAATGTCATTGTCCTTTACGCAATTCTTGAGACCACATTAAACCAATATGCATTATAGTTTTGTAAAACTTATCAGAAACTTTATACGTTTTTTTATACAAATCATAATTAACAAGCCCCATACTTTTCATAGGTGTTAAAATACGATCATAAAATTGACGTTTGTTGTAAGAAAGTTTTACTTTTTTTCCTTTATATGGTTCATCTTCTAAAACCGTTTCAAGGATACCGTCATGTAATTGTGTAGCAAAATAAGACATCTGTGTTTTAGTAATTTCTCCATTGTTTTCTTTAATAAAACGAATCAGAATTTTAGCTACTATTTTTTGCTGAACTGTAGCAAAAATAATCTCGTACACGTCATCTGGTAAATTGTATTGGTCAAATAATATAACCATTATGTATACCCACTTATA
>JBLKON010000091.1:0-3796 GCA_047602725.1 Candidatus Woesearchaeota archaeon | reverse complement strand
CATGGGCGCAAGATGAAAACTACATTGATCCTGAAAGTCAAAACCTATTTTGGAGAAAGTTCTCCGAAGACGTTATTTCCATTGTACCACAACAACAAAACACCAAAACAGTAAACGTCTTTATACCTTTTGGGCAATTGGTAGACGGACAAGTAACCCAATTAGGAGAACATAAAGATTTGGGACATATACGTTACTTATTAGCTATTGGTAGCCAGAATAAGGATGACAATATTGCTTACACATTACAATGTGTAGGTGGACAATGTTTTGGTAACCAAACTCCAAAAGCAGATGTAAAAGTAAACAATGAACAAAGAGAAGCTAGTATAGCAGTAGAACAAACAACAAAAAATATTACCTTTTCAGTAAAAGTAAATGATATATTAGAGAATCAAGGACTTTTTGGTATTGCACTATCTAATATTATATCAGAAGGAATGCAACAAAACCTCAATTTATCAGATCAAATTGTTCCAGCAACCACCGACATTGCTTTTGTTTTATTAGAAGATGAAGTACCA
The DNA here is from genome assembly GCA_047602725.1 of Candidatus Woesearchaeota archaeon. Classification (GTDB taxonomy): domain Archaea; phylum Nanobdellota; class Nanobdellia; order Woesearchaeales; family DATGWN01; genus JBLKON01. The sequence continues at coordinate 3,272 of JBLKON010000091.1, read as the reverse complement.
CCATTTACTATCAATATCTCACCCAATCCAGTTTGTTATGGCACACAACAACATGCAAACATTACATTTGAAGGTACTCAAAACTTATCTTATTGGATTAATGATATGTATAATCAAACACTTACAACCTCAAGTCCCTATATAGTAGACCTTACCGGATACGCCGTTGGGCAACACAATATTACTGTTCAAATCAATAACACCAATATTACGCAACCATTCACAGTAAATAATTGTATCCCGCCAACATCAGACAATCAATGTTATTTTAATGACACTAATCATTATTTTTCGATGTGTTCGATAAATGCGTCATCATACACCAATCAAAGATCATATTTTGCACCACCAGCTAGGGATGTTACACCATTATCCAACGATATTTGTGTACCACAAGCAACAGGAAATGCTACTAACGCATTTATCTTTGGATGGATACAAGAAGAAGATCTGACCCAAGTTCCACAAGGTGTTAACTGTTACGATGGCTTTGACAACAGTTGTTCTATGTACAACTATTTTGCACTAACAGATTCAGGTTTAGACACAAGTATCTTTAAACATCAAGGCCAAAATTTCAATGTAACAACAGACAAAAACGGTATCAGAGACTTTAACTTAGATAGATTCCACCAAAGCTGTTTTCCAACTATTGACTTTAACATTACTAACCCACAAGGACAACCGATAGATGCAACTATTGAAATTTACTTTGAACCACATACCACTCAACCATATAATATTACCACCAGCAATCAAGAGATAAGAATCCCAGCAACGTGGTATACTATGGTAGTCAAATCAGACGAATATCTCTCACAAGCTGTTAATGTGAACTTTAGTGTCTTACAAGAAACAACGGTACACGTACAATTACAATCTTCAGAGTGTCAAGCAGACTGTACACGCGTTGGAAGTAATACATGTGATGCAAGTTGTGAAGGCATAAACGGTTGTACATTTTATAACAATCAAACAAAAGAAGCTGTTGATGGAAGGTTACTTGGAACATTAGTAAATTTGGGTAACAATCAACAAGTACGAGCTTGTAGCGGAGAACCTTTTGCAGTACAACCTCAACGCGCCGTTATTGAGTGTGGAGACAGACCAATTGCACAAGTAACCCGTATTGTGTATCACGAAGGTAAACCTGTTAGGTTGGTTGTTGCAACATGCGAATAATTTATTTAGACAAACCTTGGCAACATGCACTAGGCATTATGGGAAAATTCAATATAAAAAATAAAGCATACGTATTTAGATTTAAACGCCCTAAAAAAGATATCATTCATATGCTTTTTGTCTTTACACCTATTACCATTTTATTTGTCAACGAAAAAAAAAACATAGTTGCAATTCGAGATGCAAAACCTTTTGTCAGTTTTGTTCCTTTTCCTCAAAAAGTTCCTTATGTAGTAGAAGTTACACCAACAAAAAAATACAAAGTAGGACAATTACTCGATTGGGTTTAAGGTGTGCCCATCAATTTTAGCTAAATTAGATAATTGTGCAATACGAAGCACTGAAATTTCTTCAGGAGTTTTAATAACTTTAACTAATTCTTGTTTACGTCCTTGCATAATAGGACATACCATAACTGACTTGGGAGCCATTTGTTTGATTAATTCTTTAGGAATACACGATAATACTCCAGTAACAATAACACGATCAAATGGAGCTTTAGTTTGCCATCCAATGACTTTTTTAGGCAATGAATGTTCAACATTTTGATAACCAAATTCCTTTAAACGAGATACAGCTGCATCATGTAACTCTTTACGTTTTTCCACCGTATATACTTTTGTTGCAATCTCTGCAAGTAAAGCAGTTTGATACGCACTACCTGTTCCAATTTCTAAGACTTGATGTAAAGGACGTAATTCCAAAAATTGCATCATTAAAGCAATCATAAAAGGTTGATTAGAACTTTGTCCATATCCAATAGGAATAGGATGATCACCATATGCAATATCTTGATACTTTTCAGGGAAAAAGAAGTGTCGAGGTACACGCTTCATAGTTTCTAAAACTCGCTTGTCGTGAATACTACGCAAACGGATTTGCTCTTCTACCATTTTGAATCGCTTTTCACGACTAATTACAGAATCTAATTCTTCATCAAATAACAATGTACTACCCCTATTATTGAGGAGTAATGTATAGTTATATTTAAGCATTGTGCTAGCACACTATAAATATATAAATAATTGAATCATAATATATGTATGAGAAGTGCAAAAATTGATAGAGAATCTTTAGAAACAAATATAAAAGTGGATATTATGTTAGAAGGTGAAGCAACAGGAGTATGTGAAACTACAATCCCTTTTTTAGATCATATGTTAACGGGTTTTACTAAACATGGTGGTTTTACATTACATATTAAAGCCATGGGTGATACATATATTGATCAACATCATTTGTTAGAAGACCTTGGTATGGTTTTAGGTAAAAGTTTTAAAAAAGCACTTGGAGACAAAAAAGGAATTAACAGAGCAGGATTTTTTGCATTTCCAATGGATGATGCTTTGAGTGTGGTATCTGTAGATTTTTCTGGGAGACCATATCTTGTATATAAAGCAAGTTTCAAAAGACAATTTGCTGGAGAGTTAGATACAGATTGTTTGCGAGAGTTTTTTTCTGGATTTAGTATGGGTGCTGGATGTAATATAGCTATCTATGTTCCTTATGGACATAATGATCACCACAAAATAGAATCAATATTTAAATCGTTTGCTAAGGCATTAAAAATGGCTATTTCAATAGATCAAAGATTAAAAGAATATATTCCCTCTTCAAAGGGATTACTAGATGATCATGAATGAATTGTTTTGTAGTATAGCAAAAAAACTTGCAAATACTAGAGTAAATCATATAGACCAATGGGAATTTGTATACGTTAAAGAAATTGAATTAGAGTAGCCTGCTCGCATTATTTCTATTAGGGATGGTCAAATTTGTTTGCAAACAATACCATCTCCAAGAAATGAAGTAAAAGAGGAGGTAAGGAAAATAATTCCATTTCATATTGGTGAGGCATTAGATGTTTTTCACGGAAGATATCCACAGAAAAGGTATAATGCAGTAAGAGTTTATAGTGAACCTCCACAGGAAATTCATGTAAGAAGCTCAATTTCTGAGTTTTTTTATGATAAAAATGATAGTAAGTTAGAAAAAATACTTAGTATGTTTGATGATTTTTATGAAGATATTCCTAAGGGGTTGGAAAAAATTATGAGTTTTTTTAAACTTCCGGAATATAATGAAATAGA
>JBLKON010000090.1:0-3860 GCA_047602725.1 Candidatus Woesearchaeota archaeon | reverse complement strand
TACATATAGAGTGTTTTATTAAATTATAAAATAACCGGAGCAAGCTCCGGGGTATTAAACCCTACAGGAAATAAAATCTTCTGATAGTAAAGATAAGCTTCTTGCTGGTGCTATTATTCTAATTTCATCTCCTTGTTGTAGTTTTGGTGGAATTATCATATGATAATAATAGTTTTCAAATCTATATAAATGTTTTTAGATAGCATTTTGTATCCTCTATAATACACACCTTACATACCTTTATATATCGGTTCTTTGTTACATATGTATGGATAATAACATTCCTTTTGCAGCACTTAAAAAATTAAGTGAACACACACAGATGCGCGTGAGTAAAGACGCTATTTCACTGTTACAAGAAGCGTGTAAGCAACATTGTGTCAAATTTTGCCGTAAAGCATATACCTACACGCAACACGCTGGAAGAAAAACAATAAAATCTCAAGATTGTTTACTTGCTTATCAATAAAGGGGTTGTGGTCTAGCTTGGTATGATTCACGGCTGGGGGCCGTGAGATCGGGGGTTCGAATCCTCCCAACCCCATGTTCTTTCACCTTAAAAGTGGAAATTATGTTATCTAAAAAGGTGGTGTGTATCCTATTTTGATAAAACTTTTTTAAAAAGTTTTGAGTGGTTTTCAAATCCTACCATGTTATGATATATGAGGCATAGGAGACATAATGATACCATTCTTTTTACCAAATAGTTGACAACTACTTGGTTTTTTATAATAATAATAGACTGCTAAAGCACATACGATACTATCTAACATATCTTCTACTTCTTTGAGTTGCTTGGCTTGTAATGTTGTAAAATCTGTAGATAAAATAGGATGGTAAACATACGTTTGTAACAACGCACACAGTATATCAAACGCTTCATTGCGCTGTTGTCTACTACGTTTAGGTTTATACTTGTAAGATAATTTTGAAGCAAGGTTAAACATACCTACTAATGCACTATGCGTATATACTTCTATCACTGTTTTTGCTGATAACGTAGGTAACACACTATATCCCTTTTGTTGCAATGCAAAACTGAGTTCTTGTCCTCGAAACCCTATGGGCTCTAATATTTTTTTATTCGTGGGATATGCTGGACACCCATATGATCGAAAATGTTGAGACAATTCCCATTCACTATCTCTATACCCATGCTCATTATTTACCAACAAAGACGCATCTACCCCAACCCATCCTTGTTGTATATGTTGCAGTATTTCTTGCATACTTTGTAATAGACATAGCTTTTGTATTTTTAGTTTATTGTTACGATACACCAGATGACAAAAACCACTACGATGTTTTGCACTCCATGCTAAATCAACACCATAAAAATTATGTACTTGCATTTGTATACATATAACATCATACTTTATTAAACCTTATGCATGATGCGTTTCATACAATTGGGGAATAATAAACGTTGTGTGTGTTTTAAGTGTCTTCATTTTTTCTTGTAAACTTTGTGCAGCTTCTGGTTGTCCATGAGTAATAAACACTCGCTTTGCCTTAGGCAGTAAAGGAGTTACCCATTGTAATAATTGTGCATAATCAGCATGCCCTGAATAACTATCTAAACTATGTATTTTTGCTTTGACGTGCCTCTGGCATCCCAATAAACGAATAATAGGTTCTTTTTGCATAATAACATTTCCTAATGTACCCGGTGCTTGATACCCCACAAAAACCATTTGCGTAGAAGTTTGTTCTATGCGATATTTTATATGCTGTTTAATGCGTCCTGCATTACACATACCTGAGCCAGCTATCACAATTGCAGGACCTGGTATATTACATACATGTTCAGATTGCTGTGTTGTTTTTACTAAATGTAATTGAGGAAAATGAAAGGGATTTTTTTTCTTAAAAAAAACTTGTTGTGCATGTTCATTATATAATTCAGGATATTGTTCATATACTGTAGTGGTATGAGAAGCCATAGGAGAATCTAAGTAAATGGGAATACCATAATCGTGCGTAAATAAATCAAACAACACTTCCTGAGTTCTTTCTACAGCAAATGAAGGAATGAGTACCATACCTTTGTGTTTGAGTGCATATGCCATAATGTCATCAAATTGTTCTTTTTTACTTTGATGCGGATGCAATCTATTGCCATACGTTGATTCTATAACAATAGTATCTGCATACGGAATGTGCTCTGGATCGTTAAGCAAATTGTTATCGTATTGTCCTATATCTCCAGAAAAAATAGCTGAAGTGATAGGAGTTTGTAAACGTATACTTGCTGCACCTAAAATATGACCTGAACCATACCAGGTTGCTTTTATATCCGGTAATAGATTATGAGTTTCATGAAAGTGAACCGTTTTTATTAAAGCCATGGTATCATGTACATCATGGGTGGTAAACAAAGGTTTTCTTGGTGCTAATCCTTGATGTGCACGTCTATGATTTTCATCAATGGTATCCATTTGTTGAATATGTGCTGCATCTTGCAAAATAAGTTCTGTTAAGTGTTTAGTTGCTTCAGTACAATAAATGGGTCCATCAAATCCTTGCTTAATGAGTAACGGAAGACGGCCTGTATGATCTAAATGTGCATGAGTAATAAATACTGCATCTAGTTTTTTAGGGTCAAAAGGAAATGGTTCAAAATTAAGTTTTGTTACTTGTTTAGATTCTTGAAACATACCACAATCCACTAAAAACGTACTTTTACCTGTTGTAACGAGATAGCATGAACCAGTAACCATACCAGCTGCTCCACAAAATGTTATATGCATACGTTTTTTTAGATAGAGGGCTTTAAAAGTATTGTGGGGGATTGTGTCTTTATTTTGTTTGATTAATACATTCATTAATAATTCCCAAATACGATTCTGGATGTACTGACCGTATATATTTTTCCACAACACCACTTAAGCCTTGAAATTGAGGAAAAGATTCTAAGTGTGCAATTGCCTCATCCATGTCCTCAGTCAATGGACCATCTAGACTAGAAATATCCTCTATTCCAATTGTTGGTAAAATAAGACCAGGTTGTCCACTTTTCGATGACTTCAGATCAAATACTAACCCACGACATTTACGTTGGTTTGTATATAGTCCACCTTCATATACTATACTAGTGGGTATTGCAAGACCAGAAGTATTTAAAAAATACAAGGGAAGTTGTGGAATTACTACTTCTAATTTGTCCCAGGTTTCTTGTGGTAAATCCTTAAAACGTGTTTTTTCTCTTGACTCTTTGGCTTCCAAAAGTGTTGGTTCTCCCCTTATGTATGGCATTAATCCTTTTTTAACAAACTCAGCAGGGACTATTTGTTCTAACGCTGCGCAAACAGCTGATTCTCCACTATGAATTTGTAAAGAGGATACATATGCATCAAATTCATCACGACGTGTATCATAACGATTTTTTACACCAATTTTTTTGGGGCTCGTTCTTTTCGATAATACTTCAGTTTCTTGACGAGATTCTAAATCAGGATAGCATGGTAGCTCAATGAGAGGACACTTCCAATTCAATCTTGATGGATGATAGGCTGGACGCCCATCAACTTTCCATATTGGAATTTTTTCATCTGGAGATAAGAACAATTGGTTACCTTTGCAAGACATTAATATTCTATTTTGTGAATCATCTAAATCCAATTTTACTTTTCCATTATCTTCAAAAACAGCTATACTATGAGATGTTTGTAATGCAAAAGGTTGTGATAAGTCTCTTGCGTTTATTTTATTTTCAAGTCCTCTTACATGTTTTCTCTTAGGAAATGACCATTTTTTTTCAATTATCATAAGAGTGAAAACATAGGTAGTGTTATCATTTGACTGATTGTATGGCTTCATTATATTCTTGAATAAAAATACGAATGACCATTTCGTGCATC
>JBLKON010000089.1:0-3885 GCA_047602725.1 Candidatus Woesearchaeota archaeon | reverse complement strand
CTTGTAGAATTACCATATACTATTTTTAGAATGTAGACTTTATAGATTTTTCTATCAGTTATTTAATAACACTGCTAAAACATATACAGATTTATAAAAGTATCACTTTACAGAAAGTACAAAATACAAACATAAGATCTACCTATTATTTCATATTACTATCTTGCACTGGCGCAGTATGTTGTAGTACTTGTAAAGCATCACCAATCATATAAAGTGAACCAGTAACTAATAAACAATCATTACTCTGCAACAAACACGTTGCTTGTTGTACAGCTTTTTTGATATGAGGAATCGTGTGCATCTGAGGTAATTGTAATACTTGAGCAATAGTATGAGGACATTGCGCTTTAAACCCACCTTGCGTAATAATAACGTGTTCAAATAAAGAAGCTAATGGTTTAATTAAAACCGGATTTTTTTCTTGTGTTAATGCTATGAGTATTACTTTTTTGTGTGGTATCGTTTTTACATACTCATATACTGCTTTAAATCCATCTTGATTATGAGCTCCATCTACTAGTATTAGTGGCTTTGTAGACAACACTTGCATTCTCCCTAATACCTTTACTTCACGCAATCCTTTTTGTGTATCTTGTTGTGATATTCCCAAATATTTTGTAGCACTTAACACTAACGAAACATTTTGTACTTGGTGATTTCCTAGTACTGGTATAGTATATTGTTTATTATTCCATATTACTGTTTGGCTATTGAGTTGTTGACTACCTTTTTTTGCAGATGTACATTTTATGTATGGAGCACCTCTTTGTTGAGCAATAGATCTAAAAAAAGATGTCATCGTACTTGTTATCACAGGAATATTTTGCTTAATAATACCTGCCTTTTCAAACGCAATTTTTTTTTTCGTATTACCTAATATATGTTGATGATCATATCCAATACTAGTAATAAGACAAAGTATGGGATGTAATACATTGGTTGCATCAAAACGTCCTCCTAAACCAACTTCTACAACTGCATAATCAACTTTTTGTTGAGCAAAGTAATACAAAGCTACACAAGTAGTACATTCAAAAAAAGAAAGTGTTATCTTTTCACGTTCTGCTATGTTTTTTATCATATCTACTATTTTATATAACTCTATATCACTAATAGGAACTCCTTGTACTTGTATTCTTTGATTATAGGTAAATAGATGTGGACTGGTGTAGAGCCCTACATTGTGTTTTTGAGCTAATATAGAAGCAAGCATCATTGCTACACTGCCTTTTCCATTTGTTCCAGCAATATGAATGGACTTAAAGGAATGTTGAGGATTTCCTAATGCTGCAAGTATTTTTGTTGTTGATTCTAATCCAACTTTTACGTTCATCATCTGTAAAGATTGTATATATGGATGCATCACATGTATGCCTACGCTAATCTATATAAAATATTCTGTTCATTAAAACGCATTACATGAGAGTGTATAAATGGGATAAAAGCTATAGTGTTGTCTTATGTTTCATCTTTATGTGTAGCAAAACATTTTTAAATGGATGGTCATTTCTGCCTTGTATGACTCGATTATACACTAGGCAAAAACGTCATATGCAACTAACGTCCTCTTTTGGACACAAATTTATCAATGTAAAAGCTAAACATAGACCAAAAACGTTTGCAACCAAAGAAGGTGCTGATGCGTACGCAAAAGAAACGCTTGGCTTAACGTCTTATCACTTAGAGCCAGCAAAAAAAAATAAACGCTGGAAAGTTGTACAAGCATAACTTTATATAGTTCTACTTTAATGTTTTATATATGGATGAATCAATACGAAAGGGTATTGCTTATGGTATCACTTCTGCAGTTATTACTACTCTTGGTTTATTTATTGGTTTGAGTGCTACACAGGCTTCTAAAAATATTTTAATTGGTGGTGTACTATCTATTGCAATAGCTGATGCACTTTCTGATGCTATGGGATTACATGTCGCTGAAGAATCCACTAAAAAACACAATAAGATTTGGTATCAAACGTTTGCTGCTTTTGCAACAAAACTCCTTGTAGGTCTTACCTTTATTGTGCCTATTCTTTTATTTCCATCTCATTATGCCGTTATCATTGGTACATTATGGGGCATTTTTCTTATGACTGTTTTAAGTTTGTATATTGCTTTTTTACACAACTATTCTTATCTTAAAACCACGGGGATGCATTTACTTGTCTTATTATGTGTTATTGTGTGTACACATATGGTAGGAACGTTTATTGGGGTACTTTTAGCATAGTGTGCGCCGCTTTTTACATACCTAAAAACACAACTCATTTAAACTTACTAACTTTATTGCTTATAATGTTACAAGACATCCAAGAAACCTTACTTGCTTTGACTCCTCAAGAAAAAATGGAATACATGCTTGAGTTAGGTAGCAATCTAACGGACGATATTTCTTTATTTACACAAGAAGATAAAGTACAGGGATGCATGTCAACAGTCTATATTAAAGCAGTTCAACAAGATAATACTTTACATTGGTATGGGTATGCAGATGCTCTTATTGTCAAAGGTTATGTATATATTATTTTACAAACGTGTAAAGACAAAAGTCCATCGTGGATTGTTGAGCATGTAGCACAACACATACATGCATTTGTTGAGGCAACCAATATTCAACAATCACTTACACCTAATCGAGCTAATGCTTTAGCTAATATAGTACAAAAAGTTATTGAGATTGCAAAAACATATTAATGCGTTGTTCTAACAATACAAATGCTTTTTGCCAAAATGCACGCTGTGTAATATCAAATCCAGCTTGTTGAGTAATTGTTTGTGGACTTGCGCTTCCGCCACTACTTAATAGCGTTGTATATTTTTGTACAAAACCATCTGGTTGTTCTTTGTATTGCTCATATAAAGCAAGTGTTAACAAATTCCCAAAACTATACCCAAAACAATAAAAGGGTGTATGATAGATATGAGGTATCATTAAAAATTCATACGCAAATTGTTTGGGTATGTGTACATGTTCACCATATTGTTCTTGTAACAATGCATAATAGATATCACTTACTTGCGTTAATGTTGCTCCTTGTGCAATCGCTTGATGCGCTTTGATTTCAAACAATACAAAATAGGCCTGTCTAATAATACTTGCATACGCATCATCAATATAAGATGCTAGTAATGCCTGGGTGTGCGGAGTATCACTTAATAATCTGTCAAACATTAACTCTTCACCAAAAATACTTGCTGTTTCAGCTAAACTAATAGGTGGATGTGCTACTAATATACTTTGTTTGTTACATAATACATCATGAATAGCATGACCTAATTCATGAGCAAGAGTTGTTACATCTCGTATAGTATTGGTATAATTGAGTAAAATATAAGGTAATACGTTCTGAGGAGTATAATAGCAAAATGCTCCGCCGCGTTTGTATGCTTGTGGATACACATCAATATGATGTGCTTGTATAATGTCTTTTACTATCTTACCAAACTCAGGACTAAACTGTGTATAACTTTGTGTCACCATTTCACAAGCCTGTTGATAGTTTATTTCTTGTTTGTCTGCAAAAAGGGGTGCATACATATCAAATCGTGATAAAGTTGGTGTCCCTAAGAGTTCTGCTTTTTTCTTAAAATATGCATGAAATATATCTTTTTTTTCTTGACAGACACTAAGCATCGTATGAATCAATGACTCATCTATATCCTGAGAAAACGTTCGTGTATGCAATGCAGAAGGGTGACCGCGAATATCTTGTCCTGTTGCTTTCCAGCTTAACACGGTTTGTTTATATAATTCAAATAAAACGTGTTTATTGCTCTCAACTACACTATACATCTGTTCATATGCTTTTTTTCTAGTTAACGCATTAGTATCATAAATTAATGCACGAATTTCACTTTCAGTGTATGTTTTATCATCTATTG
>JBLKON010000088.1:0-3888 GCA_047602725.1 Candidatus Woesearchaeota archaeon | reverse complement strand
AGGTGGTGATAAATTGCGTTGGGTAGAAACACGATATGTTTTATTTATTTCATACCTAGGATGCATAATATTGTTTGCATAATCTCCATCATTAGTTAAAATAAGTAAACCAGATGTATTTTCATCTAAACGTCCGACAGGAAAAATGCGTTCTTTTATCTTAATAAAATCCATTACTGTTTTTTTGTGCGCGTCAGAGACAGCAGTTACACAATGCATGGGTTTATTGAATTTAATGTATATCTTTTTTTGCTGTTGTATCGTTTTACCTTCAACAGTAATAGTGTCTGTTGGTCCAGCTTTATCTCCTAAACCAATAGTTACTCCATTTACTTGCACTTTTTGTTGAGCAATGAGGTCTTCAGCCTTACGACGAGAGCATACGCCGCGATTACTCAGTATTTTTTGTACACGTTCCATTAAGATAAGGGAGTAGATATGTTTTATAAATGTGTGCACAAGAATCAGTACATAATTTATCTTGTATGAGTGATTCGATGTGTTGGGGAGTAAAAAATCTAAATCCATTCACTTCTTCATTATGTGGTTGGGGAATTTCACCATTCCACTCTAGTAGATAAAGGTAGGTGATACGATTATTTGTTTTTCCATTTCTTTGTGTTATTCTATGAAATTGGTCTATATCCTGGGGCGTATAAGTACTTATATCTATACCAAGTTCTTCTTTTGCTTCTCGTACGAGCGCTTGTAGGGGCGTTTCATTATATAACACATGTCCAGAAACACTGTGTGTCCATATTGTTTTGTTGTTGCCAATTATTTTTTTTTGTAGACCAATATTTCCAGCTTGCATAAGGTATAAACAAACTTCAGCATGTAGTAAGCCTTGTTGGTGAATATTATTTCTGGTTGCTGTACCGATACTTTTTGCGTTTTGATCAAGAATATTTAGTATTTCTTCAGGCATATATTGTGTAGTGTAAGTATTCATTTTTAAATGTGCTCACTGGACAACTGTGCTCCAGAGGTATATAAAGCACATCGTGTTAGATGTCTATATCCGGTTTTGGCAGATGTCAAAATTGAAAAAAGAACCGAAAAGGAACGGATGTGATACCTATGGAAAACAAAATAAAAAAACGATTTAGTGCTGGTGCTATATCAGTAACGATTTGGAACAACGAACAAAAGCAAAATGGCAAGGTTATTTCTTATCCTAGTGTAAGTTTACAGCGTACGTATCAAGATCCGCAAGGAAATTGGCAACATACAGCTAATTTACGTGTAAATGATTTACCTAAGGCAACAGTTGTATTGCAAAAAGCGTACGAATTTTTAGTGACAAAAGCAGAAATAGAACAATAAACATTTTAAGAGAGTGATACTTATGACAGAAGCAATACAATATGAGGATACCCCAATGACAAAAAAAATGGAAGTACATGATTTACCTGGTGTAGGTGCAGCAACCGCTGAAAAATTATCAGAAGCAGGCTATGATACCGTGTTATCAATTGCTGTAGCATCCCCTGGAGAGTTAGTTGAGGCTGCAGGTGTAGGAGAATCGGCTGCACGTAAAATGATTAATTTTGCTCGTGAAAATTTAAGTATGGGCTTTGAAACGGCAACCAATGTATTAGAAAAGCGTGGTTTGATTAAAAAAATATCAACAGGTTGCGCGTCTTTTGATACGTTAATGGGTGGCGGTTTTGAAACTGGTTGTATTATTGAGTGTTTTGGAGAATTTGGTTCGGCAAAAACACAGGTTGCTCATGTGTTATGTGTGCAAGTGCAAAAGCAATATCCAGGAAGTACTGCTGTGTATATTGACACAGAAAAAACGTTTAGACCTGAACGTATTATTGAGTTAGCTAAAGGAGCAGATATGGATCCAGATGAGGTGTTGGCAAACATTAAGGTTGCTAAAGCGTTTAATTCAGATCATCAAATGTTACTTGCTGAAAAAGTAGAAGATTTGGTGAATAAACAAAAACTTGATGTTAAATTGGTGGTTGTTGATTCGTTAACCAGTTTATTTAGAGCTGAATATGTTGGTCGTGGAACGCTTGCTGACAGACAACAAAAATTGAATAAACATATGCATACCTTGTCAAAATTAGCTGAAATGTTTAATTTGTGTGTGTATGTAACTAATCAAGTTATGGTTGATCCAGCACAGTTTTTTGGTGATCCAACTAAAGCTGCCGGTGGAAATATTGTAGCACATGCTTCTACGTTTAGATTGTATTTACGTAAAGGAAAAAAAGCATGTCGTGTTGCAAAACTCATTGATTCGCCTAATTTGCCAGATGGTGAATGTATGTTTTATGTGACAGCTGAAGGGCTTGTTGACGTATAATTTTATAATCTTTGTTTTTTTTCTTACCTTATGTTTGTTGGTTTACTTATAAAAGATACTCCCGAATTGCTTGCCTTACGTTTTTTACATACATCAGCACCGTTACATCTTACTCTTAAGCATCTAGGTGATGTTGATGTAGCATGGTGTGTGTCCCAGTTGCAAAAAGTACATAGTCGTCGTTTTACGTTAACGACTCAAGGTGTGCAACTGTTAGGGCGTGATGTGATTTGTTTAGGGGTGGTGCATAACAAATTACTGTTTACCTTACAACAAAAAATAGATAAGGTGTTGAGTGAACGCTATGAGCCTCAGCAGTCGTTTGTTCCTCATATAACACTTGGCAGAGGAGTATGTATCCCTTTTGACTTTACGTATAGTGTGCGTGTTGATGCATTTTATGTGTGTGATAGTACATATAAAGTGGTCAAAAAGTTTGCGTTACAATAAGTTTATATAATAAAAGCGAAATATTTATATATTATTCATTATTATCGAATAATTATTCACTATTATTGAAAATGATGCCAAAAAACACCGTTGCCATAGTATTATTCCTTTTGAAAAACATGAATGAGTGGGGATATAATATTAACCAAATTGCCAAATTAAACAATATTAGTGTAGGAAGTGTATTTAAGGTAGTAAAAGAACTTGAAAAACATGGTATTGTTTTTAAAAATCAGATAAGTAATGCTTCATATTATCAACTTAATGTAGATAATTGTGAAACGATAGCATTATGTGAGTTTTTACTTTTAAGACAAAAAAAGGATATAAAAGGATATGTAAAGGTGTATGCCGACGAAATTATGGCATTCAAACAAGCAGAAATTATTATTCTTTTTGGTTCTATTTTGAAAAGAAAAGACTATAATGATGTAGATGTATTGTTTGTTACCAATCATGTAAAAAAAGTACATGATTTTTGTTTGCACATTTCACAAATTAGAACAAAACCCGTAGTTCCTTTTATATTAAAAAAAGAAGATATTATTGAGCATATCCAACAAAAACATGAGGTTGTGCTTAATATTATAAAACAGGGGGTTTTACTTAAGGGACAACGTACATTTTTGGAGGTAGTACAACGTGTTAGAGCATGAGAAAAAGCTTCATTGGTGTTTATTAAAAGAATCAAGAATGAAAAAGATTGAGCCAAATGCGAAGCTTGCACAGGAACATATACAAAAGGCTAAACATAATTTAAGGGCTGCTGATTATAATATTAAAGGTGGTTTTAGTGATTGGGGGGTGTCTCAGTGTTATTATGCCATGTATCACAGTTTGTTGTCAATCTTGTTTAAAGTGGGGTATGCATCAAAAAATCATGAATGTACTATTAATGCAATTGAATATTTAATTTATGAACATAAAATAGATTTGGATTTGAAAGATATTGCTTTTATTAGAACTACAGAACAAATGACTGCAAAAGATGCAAAATCACTTAGAGAAGAGTTTCAATATGGTACACAAACAGCAGTGAATGAAATATTGTTAAGCAATTTGTTAGAACAAGCAAAGCATATTGTGCAAAAAGTTGAAATTGCATTACATGCGTTAAA
>JBLKON010000001.1:0-28227 GCA_047602725.1 Candidatus Woesearchaeota archaeon | reverse complement strand
ATGTAACTGAGGTGCATCCATTTTTTTTAACAAAATACCTTCGTCAGTAATAGAAAATACCCAAAAACCACAACCTTCATCAATACCTAAATCCTGACGAATTTCTTTTGGGATGACAATTTGCCCCCTTTTGTCACATTGTACAATTTTTGGATACTTTTTCATATTTTTTCTGATTTTCAGATGTTTTATTTGAAAATATTATTATATATTTGATTATAGTAATAAAAGTGTGATTAATAGTAAAAAAAGACTTATTATGAGATATTTGATTAGCATATATCATTTTATTTCTGATTTTCAGATAAATTTAACACATATTGGTTTATAAATATTGTGGTTATACACTGTATTATATCTATGCACTATCACAAACTATATAGATAGCTTAAAGTTTCTATACTTCAAGGTTACCTAGTTTTTTCAGGGACTTCTTGTCCCTGTTTTCTTAAACATTTATATAAGATAAGTGCCCAAAACCTCTTAACATGGAGGTGTGTATATGAAAATTATACTATATGGACTACTTATAGCTCTTTGTATGAGTATGGTAGTTGCAGACAGAGAAGTTGCCCTATTATATGAAGATGATAGAGGTATTTATTTACGGTATGCTCAATTGCAGTATGCTATTGAACGACAATATGAATTAGCACAAGCTATTGAAGAGCGCTTGGGAGAGAGAGTATTTGAAGCACATAAAAATCGATTATTGCATTTTTCAAATCGTATTGATGAAGTATTAGATGCCTATGCTAACCAAGACATTGAACGACAAGAAGTTATTGATACCTTTATTGAGCTTCGCACACAAAGTGCATATGTGGTTTCCTTAATGCGTGAGCAGGTACAAGGTCGTGTAGCCCCACAAGATAGAGAAGAATTACTTGCACAACGGTATGCACAACAACGCAGAGCTTTTATTGCTGAACAACAAGATCGCGTAAGGCAAGCACGTCAGGAATTGATTGCTCAATCACAAGAACGACAACAAGAGCTTGTTGCACAAAGACGTCAAGAAGCACAACAACGTGTAGCACAAATAGAAGAGCAAACACGACAACGTTTACGTGAACAACCACTTCAAAGAGAAGAGACTACACCTAATGCTAGAGAACAAATAAGACAACAAGATATACAAAGTAGAGAGGTTACTCAAACAAACATTACACGTGAACAGCAAGAGAGACAACGCTCTGAACAAGATGTTAGACAAACACCACAAGATACCCAAGAGGTGAGAAGATGAAATATATGGTAGTACTAATAGTATGTATAGCATTAATAGTTGGAGCTTGTAGTGTACAAGAACCTATAGAAGAAATGTATCCTCAACAACCAATCATGCAACCAGATGAAGGACAAGAATCAACTATAGATAGTGAACAAGAAATCGAAGAGCCAGTAGATGAGTTTGAAGATATTGAACAAGAAGTTGATATTGGTAGTATTATTTAATTTTTTTTTCTTTATATTATGATATATAACAAGTAACATACATATAATAAAATAAGCAAGTATCCATGCCATTTCTTTAAATGATAATTAGATAACAAAATAAGTACATAAAAAAAACTCGTCACACACATTAAAATGATCATGTGTATCAAAAATTGCATATCAATAAGTAGCGGAGCAAAAAAAGCACCAAACCCTACAATACCTAGAATATTAAAAATATTGGTACCCACAATAGTACCTACAGCAACTTCATGACGTTTGTGTATAACAGCTAAAAGAATAATAAATAATTCAGGAATAGAAGTTCCAATACTTAAGACAATAGCTGCAAAGTCAAAAGGAAGTATATTAAAAACAGATATAAGGTGTAGTGAAGACTCTATAATAAGTAAGCTACCTAATTGTATACCTAAAAAACTTATAACACATAAAATAAATGCAATAAACCAATGTGTGTGTTGAGCATGAACATGCTCTTGTCTGCCCATTTTATAGCTAGTTGCTAGGTAAGCTATAAGTAAAACAAAAAAGAACAAGCCAAAGAGTTGAGAAACAGTACCAAATATAAATCCTAACAACAAAAGACTCACAGTGGGGATAATAGCAAAAGGGAGCTCCATTAAAATAAACTTCTTTTGCATTTTAATAGCAGAAAAACATAAAGCAATACCAATGATAAGTAAAATATTTGCTATATTGCTTCCCACCACATTACCTAATGCAAGTTCATGGTGGTTATGTAGGGTTGCCATAATGTGTAAAAAAAATTCAGGAATAGAGGTTCCAAAAGTGACTAAGGTTACACCTATAATAAAAGAAGATATACCTAATTTTTTAGCTAATACGATACTGTTTTCTATGATAATATGAGCAGATAATAAGAGCAATAAAAGTCCAATTACTAATGTAGCAATCATAATCATGTGTTTTTTTAAGTATGTTTACTTTAATAAGGTGATTGTTTTTGGGGGATAACTTTTATCTCATCAATCTATCCATCATATCTATAAGCTTTGCTTTTCCATCTTTATAGATTTTTTTAGGTAATATAGATTTTACATCAGTTTTCCAATTATCTAATTTCCATGTAAAGTAAGATAAATCCATATACATTTGTATTAATTTCCAGATGTGTGCTCGTTGCAATAATGTTTTGTCTTCTCGAATGCTGTTATATGACTTAGCATATACCATGAATGGGTGTTTATAATATGTTGCTCACAATACTTATAAAGAACAACAATCATATATTATTATGAAACAGCATTTTGCACAACAAACTAATTATACGTGTGGTTCAGCTTCTATGCGTATAGCACTTGCTCAGTTGGGCATTAACGTTTCTGAAAAAAAAATGGAAGCTATGCTTAAAACAAATAAGATAAGAGGAACGTGGCACAAAGCATTTCCCATTGTTGCTGAACATTATAAGCTAAATTATATGGTTAGCAGAAATTCAACTCTGCAAGCATTGAAAGATGCTTTACAGCAAGGATATACTATTATCGTTTGCTATTTGTATCCACCTCAAAAAGTAGATCATTATGCTGTTATAAATAACATTGGAAGAACGTACATCTATTTTTTAGATCCGTTTTGGGGGAGACATCACAGACATAGTATCGCTCATTTTACCAAAATATGGAAGTCAGATCCAAAATATGAACATCAACAAAGTTGGTTTATAGGTATCAAAAAGTGAGTTCCATAAGTACTCCTTTTTTATCTTGAGTAAAACCACATTTTTTATATAGTGAAATTGCATGCTTGTTATCACACTCTACCCGTAAGGACAATGTACTTACACCTTGCTTTTTACATGATTGTATAAATGAATCCATTAATGTATATCCAATACCCTTACCTTGAAACTCTTGGTGTACTTCAATATTTTCTATCTGTGCTATTTTACAATAACCATAATCAATAATATAACCATTAATAAATCCAACAATGGTATTTTTTTCTTGATAACTAAACCATACAGGAAGTATAGTTTCTTTTTTGAGTTGTTCAAAAGCTACATCCTTTTTCCAAAAAGATTTCATAATGTTTTTAATGTTTCTTAGCTGTTTTTCTTGTTTGATCATAATTTTCACCTAATAATTGTTTCATTATCTTACCATATGCTTTTTTATTATTTCTATTGTACATATATGCATAATGATAGTATAGATACATAAAAAGAGTGTTTTTTGGTATATTAAAGCTATTCCCATATCCTTGTAAAAAAGCAAGTGCAAGTTTTTTATGCTTAAAAGTATTATTGAGCGGTAATATAAAATGAAACATTCTATCTAATATTTGAACTAAACAAAAGTATTGAGAAGTTATATGTACATCTTCTAAATCAATGATACCAGATATTTTATTTTTGTATATCATAATATTACCCTCATTATAATCAGGTAAACAGTATACATTTGGTGAATTATCAATGATTTCAATATTTTTTTCTATTTGTAAACTAGAGGGAAGGTTTTGCATTTCTTCAAATAGCATTTTTGAAAATAATGTTGACCATTGCTCTTTTTTAATACAATCTTTTGATGCATAACTAAAAGTATGTCTATGAATTTTTTTGAGTAAAGATCCTGCTTGTGCATATATATCTCTAGTCTTTTCAAGATGATATGTATTTATCCACAATTTTCCGGGAACGAGAGTTTGTATCATATATGGAAATGGCACCATGTTAAAGGTGGTGTCACATATTAATATTTTTGGTATTGGTAAAAGGGAGAGATTATTGTGAGCATTTTGTTCTTGAACATAATTTACGTTTGAATTCTTTTTAGGTATTCTCAGTACATATGTATTATTTATAATGTATACCTTGTTATTTTTTCCATTCATAACAGGTAATAGAGATTTAATATGAATATGTTTATGACTAAAAATAGTTGTAATGTATTTTTTCATCTGCATATTTTTCTAAGCAATCTCTATAAATGTTGTGTTTGTAACATTTTTTAAATAATATGGTTTTTATAGCAACCATGTCGTACGCATCAAACATACCAAAATTTTACATCTACAAATTCTTATCATCATTTTTCTTTATAGGCCCTATTGTTATTTTGTTTTATCTCTCTTATATTTCTTATGCACAATTTGGTATTGTTATTGCTATTGGCCTAGCTGTAAGTATGCTCTTTGAGGTGCCATCAGGAGTATTAGCTGATATGTGGGGAAGAAAAAAGACAGTAGTACTAGGACTGTTTTTGTGTGCACTAGAAATGTTTATTATTGGATTAGGACAATCATTTAGTGCATTTATTATAGCTTCAATTGTTGGTGGTATAGCATGGGCATTCATTTCAGGAGCTGATACTGCATTATTATATGATTCCTTAAAACACATAAAAAGAGAACATGAAAGCAAAATAATTTATGGAAAAGTAAGAGCAATTCGTTATTGGGCAATTGTTTTGGCAGCACTGTTAGGAGCGCCCTTATATGTGTATTTAGATTATTTGCCATTTGTCTTAAATGGAGTTATGTTATTACTTACTGCTTTATTATTTATGAGTGTAAAAGAAACACCAATACATCGCAGTACATCTAGTCTATCACATCAATATGCACATATAAAGGATAGTATAGCTTACATTTGGAACAATACAGCATTATTATGGTTTATAGGTTTTGCATCTTTAGGAGGTGTAGGAATATGGATATTTCATGATATGATTCGATCAGCCTATTATGAAAGCATAGGATTTCCTATTGCTATATTAGGGGTACTCACTGCAATTATTACTGGTGTACGTAGTCTGTTTTCACTTTATGCACATAAGGTAGAAGCATATGTAGGAATCAATAATAGTATATTACTTATATTATTTTTACAGGTACCATTATTTTTTCTCATGGCTTATTTTTATACACAAATTGCATTTATTTTTGTATTATGTTTATATTGTATATGGTCATTTCAAGAAGTGCTCTCAGAAGTATATAGTCATGAGCATATGAATTCTAAACAACGTGCCACTTTAGTTTCAATTCAAAGTTTTTTTGTTTCATGTGCTGTATTATTGGGCTCAATACTTACTGGATACATTATTGAATGGTATTCTATACAAATAATGCTATATATGTTAAGTGGTATGACGCTATTAATTGGTGTAGTCTTATGGTTTACTAAAAATATATAAATACAAAACATATATTCTCATCTTATGAAAGAAGATATAGAGATACCAACTAAACAAAACACCACCATCAGAGCAACGCAATATATTAACAATAAAAACCATATTATTATCTTTTCACATGGTTATTTAGGCGATAGACATGAATTTGGACTCTTTGATGCAATTATCGAGGCATTAGATGAAAAATATTCTTATTGTACCTTCGATTATGTGGGTTGTGGATTAAGTGATGATGCACTGTTAAGTGTGCAACAACACAGGTCAGACTTAGAGGATGTTATATCTTACTATACAAAGAAAGGTTTTGAGCGTATTATAGTTATTGGCCATAGTTTAGGTTGTTTAATGGCTTTACAGTTACACCAACGTATTGATTATTTTATTTTACTTGCTCCTGTTACTCAAAAATCTCAATATAGTTTGGATAAATATTATAGTACACAAGAGCTCGAAGAATTACAACAAAAAGGATATATTACAAAAATAATTAATAATAGAGTTATGAAAGTTGCCAAGCACATGTTTGATGAGCGAGAACAACTTAATCAACAAGCATTATTAAAAGATATTACTAAAAAAGGTATTATTATTCATGGTGATAAGGATACTGCTTTACCAGTACAAGATTCGATAGATGCCAAACGTATATTACAAGATAGGTGTACATTGTATATTATTAAGGATGCAGATCATATATTTAAGGGGAAACAAGACGAGGTTATAGGAATAATTAAAAGTTATATCAAGGAATTATAAAATTTTTAAAAATACTAATTCTTCACTTTCTTCATAATAAATATTGGGTTAAATATAATATTTTCATTCTCTTTTAATTTTTCTGTAAGCCATCTAGCTATGACGCTAGGTAATAAAGAATCGTTATCTTATGTTAGTAATATGTTATTAATACAATAATTTAACTAAATCAGCGGTAGTGAGTATCTTAATTAATGACTGTTTTTTGAAATGGTTATCATTAGACCAAACAACTAAATCATATTTTTTGGCAAGAGCTAAATAAATGATATCATTCTCATCAGAAATTAGCTTAGCAACTTCTTTTAATTCTTTTTTTATACTTTTTGCATCAACGAAAATAACATAATGATCTAATATTTTTTTTACGTCATCAAATGAATTTAATTTACTTTTTTTAAGAAGTTCAATTTTATGATTATAAAGTTCATCTAAAACAAAATCTACAGAAATGAGTTGTAAATTAAAATTATCAACCAAATATTGAGTTGAACTCCCTTTCTTTACTAAAGAAAAAAGAATATTAGCATCCGCTACTAGCTTCATAAAAGGTTCTCCTTTTTAAGACGCAGAGTTACAGAGGTATTAATTTTTCTTCCAAAATCAATTTCTTCATTGAGTGATTCTTTTTTTAACTTAGCTAGGATCTGTTCTTTTTCCGAGAGTTCATTCGTTTTATCTTTGATTGCTTTTCTTACAAACCCAGACCAATTCATTTCAGGAAATTTTTTCATAAGTTGTCTTGTTTGCTCATCTATCCCAATTGTTATTGATACCATATTTATACGTAAATACGTATATATATTTAAATATATTGTTTTCGAGAGTTTTATAAGCAACAGAATTACATAATTTCTATGGTAAATTTTACAATGACCTCGTAGGAATTCAGCTCAATTGAGCATACATAGAGTTTGCCTTGCAAGTGGGCTCTATGTTGGATTCTGGAGGTCACAATATGAGAAAACGTTGGAAGCGTAAAAGTGGATATGTTACACCAAGTTTAGTTATATCTAAAAAAGCATTAATACATAATAATTTATTTATTAATAGAATCTATAGTGATTGGAATGATTGGAGAGATGGTTTTAGGGATTGGTTTAAAGATTATAAAACAATCAAAAAAATTCCTAAATGTCTAAGTAAATTACATGGATACGAAAAACGAATTGTTATGAATCGTAAAATAATAAAAAAGATGATTATTCGTAAAAAAAATTTGTCAAAAAAACATTGAAGTAATGAGTTGGTGAACATACTAATGAGGGTGGGTATTTAAAAATATCAATCGCAACATTTATAAGTAATATTACTTATTTTACTTATAGGTGAACCAATATGACCAATATGACTTTAGCAATCCCAGACGAATTAAATAGTATAATAAAAAAACACTCACAAATCAAATGGAGTGAAGTAGCTAGACAAGCATTATGGCAACAAGCAAAAAAAGTTGAATTAATGGAAGCACTAGTTGCTAATAGTACATTAACAGAAGAAGATGCAGAAGAAATTGGCAATCTTATTAAGCAAAAAATTGCTGAGCGTCATAAAAAATGAATATTGTTATCGATTCAAATAAAATTATTGCTGCACTTATTAAAGATAATGTAAGTAGACAAATTATATATAATAAAAAATTCACTTTTATAGCACCTGATTACTGCAAAGTCGAAATAGAGAAATATTCTCAACTTATAATACAAAAAAGTGGATTATCTCAAAATGATTTAATACTTCTTCTTAACCTTATTTTTGATTATATTGAGGTATATCCGGAGGAAGAATACATGTCTTGGTATCAAAAGGCTCAAAAAGAAATAGCAGATCCTAAAGATATTTCCTTTGTTGCGTTAGCTCTAGCAAAAAAAGTTGATGGTATTTGGTCTGATGATAAAGATTTTGAGACCGTTACTTCAATAAAAATATTTAAAACTAAAGATATGCTTTCAAATTTCAATACATAGCCCTCAGTATACCTAACATACTAATGAGCAGTGGGCGCACAGTACTTCTACTATAACAAGTACTGAAGATTTTTAAGGTTTAAAAAAAGAAGGTTACGATATTTTCTCTCAAAACATATGAGTAGTTTTTTAAAAGATAAAATAAATAGTAGTAATAAAATTGGATAAATAATGAATAATAAAACTATTAACAATTGGACTTGAAATTCATAAAAAACTAGGTGGATTTGGTATAATTTATGGTAGTATTGCATATTTAGCGCATACTCATGATGAAAAATATCAAGCAGATGATATTGATATTATAGTTCCTAATTCTTTTTTTTCTAAAATTATAGAACTAGCTAATGTACATAATATTCAATATGAATGTATTAAAGATAGATCGGTTAATATTTATTATAATGATAAGATAATACTGGAATATGATAGTTACGAACATTTTTTTTCTTCTTTTGAAATTCGTTCTGAATCTATTTCATATTTAGATTTTACCATATTGATTGTACCTAAAAAAATCTTATTATCAATATATGAGTTTGCTTATAATAACTGGGGAGAACCAAAACATAAGTATAAAATTCAAAAATCATGTGAAATTACTAATTAAATATTTTTTCTACATGCCCCCTAATGTATGACGCTAGGTAATAAAGGATGGTTATCTTATGTTAGTAATTTGTTATACATCAACGCGAATGAAATGCACGAGGTTGTAACACAACTCCAAATTTCCGAATACAGGTAACAAAAGACACCTAATTTATCCATTCATCAACAATTTCATTCAAAGACTTTTTTAGCGTTGTATTAGTGAAATTTGAAACAACAATAGGATTAGATACTGGTTTTTCTTTGAGCATACCATCTTTTCTAGAACGACCAGATTTTTTAGTTTTTTTAGGTCTATCCATTTCCCATGTTAAAAGACTCTTGGGTAATGGTTTAGTCGAAGCGTCACCTGTTTTTCTTACAACAGCTACATATGATTGAAATTTAGTATCCTCTTCTCCTTGGTAAAATCCAGAAAAAGGTAATGGTGAAAATCCTAAATGTTTCCAAACTTCCTGTAATGCTTGTACCTCATCATTATTAATTAAGCTTTTAGGTAACGCTATAGTTGCAATCCCACCTAATTTTAATATACGATGCATCTCTCTTAATCCTAATTCTCTTCAGGAAATTTCACATATTTTTCAACTACATCAATAAGTAAAAGATGTACATCTGTAATGGTATTCCTATTGTTCGTCTTTATGGTAGATATCTAAAAATATTATTTCATCATTTTTATACCCGTAAGATAATCTATATGGTTTAATATATACTTGCCTAGACTCACGTCTATCATAGCGCATTGGTTTTCCAATAAGGGGATTTTCTATTATCTTTTTCATTTGTGTTTTAATTTTTTTTTGATAAGATTGATCATGTATTTTATTAAATATTTTTTTAAAATTATGTGTATATGATACTTTTACCATTTTTCTAGTTCATCAATAAAACCATCTTTACTCATGGTAGTAAATTTGCCTTGTTCATATTCTTTCCATGCAAGTTCAGTGCGCTCAGCGATAAGTAAATCTTCTTCAAAATTTTTAGATAAATCTTTTGTATTTTTAATCATTATATTATTGTTATCTTTGATAAAAACTAATTTATCTCCAGATTTAATATTTCCTCTGATTTCCTTTGGAAGTACAATTTGTCCCTTTGAACTTACTGTTGTTATTGCAATTTCCATACTGTAAGAAATATCTTACTATATTATAAAGTTTGTTATTTTAGGTGGTAATGAAAGTTTTTAAATATTATTATACTCATTAGGTTAATCTAAAAATTGACTAAAGGATGCTGTGCTTATAAAATCTAAAAGCAACTAAAGATACTATAGAAAAAGAATATACGATATTTGAATCTAGATAGCGTCAGCCTGTTATTAGTAAATTTTTGCAAAAAAAATTGTAAAACTGACTCTGGAGGGATTTGAACCCTCGACTTACAGCTTAGAAGGCTGTCGCCATATCCGGGCTAGGCCACAGAGCCAATATACCTAAGCAACAAAAGTTTATTTTTAAATGTTTGCAGAACAAAGAAGCAACCCTTATAAATGGAAGATGTTTTTCAATAAACAGATGGGCGTATAGCCAAGCAGTAAGGCAGTCGCCTGCAGAGCGACCATTCGGGGGTGCAAATCCCTCTACGCCCTTAATACCATGGTAAGTATAAGCGATATGAAGCAAGGAGACGAAATTTCAGGCATATTTACTGTCCAAGAAACAGAAATAAGAAATTTTACGCAAAAACCAGGCAAATATCTACGTTTACGTCTTTCAGATGCATCAGCAACCATAACTGCTGTTTGTTTTGATCCTGAACTCTTACCATTTGAAATCAAAAGTGGCATGCGTATCGGTTTAAAAGCAGCACAAGTAAAAACATTTCAAACAGAATTACGTCTTTATTTTTATCCAGGAAGTATATTCAAAGCTCCTAATGCAGGGTAATTGGATGAGTTTTCCAAGCATCTTGTCGTAATAATTCTATCTTATTGTTGCGTACCAATAACACCGTAGGTGCAGCTCCAGTGCACATACCAACATCAAGGGTATGTATACAATTACCTAGTGTGCGTATTGTTCCATATTTGGGTGTATGACCATTAAAAATGTAATCAACACCCAACGTTCTACATAATTTTTTAGCTTGTGTATTGTTATAGCGTCCAAAACAGTGACTATACAAAATACTTGTATCATTTAGCAGTGTATCATAAGCTTCCTCTCGCATGTGTTCATCATCTACATGTTCGACTGCTTGACGTAACCTAGTAATATGTGCATAAAAGTCTTGAGCTACAATGTCATCAATATCTGCATGAGTACATAATATAGATGTTGTTCCTATTGTTCTTTTATAAAACAAAGGTAGCGTTCTTAACCAATGTCCAATAGGACCATTAGGGTGCATATATTCTAAAAATCCTAGTACTTGTTGTTTAGGAGTATGTCCAAATTCTTCAATAAATAAATGTTCATTATTGATATTATTATTGCTAGAATGATATTTTTTTATAATAAAATCATAAACAAAATTAGGAATTTTTTGAAAAGAGTCTAAGTGTAATTCTCGTGATTTCTCGTGTGCAAAATGGTTTAAAAAACAATAATCATATATTGTCATAACTTCATGATTTCCTAGCAGAGCAATAACTTGTTGTTGATTTTGGGTTTGTACATTTTGAATCGTTTCAATAACCTTTCTCCCTTCATTTCCTCTATCAATATAGTCTCCCAGAAATACAAGTTGAGTATGGTCAGCAATGCTCCATGTACCATTTTTTACTTTAATAAATTCTTGTTGCCGTAAAGCTTCAAGAATTGCTTCTAAAGCACTATATGTACCATGTAAATCACCAATAACAGCAACTTGTTTAATATCCATAAAAGAAAAAATTATACTTTATATTTAAGTGTATTGTATGTTTTTGCAACATGTACTGCTTGGGTAATGCGTTGTGTGTCTATAGTCTTATCAATAATAATATGTCCCACCATTTTTTGAGTAACATCAAAACTCACATCTAAAGATGCACCATAATAAAAACCAAGTACGACATCTGTTTTTCTTACATTAATATAGCACATATTTCCTTTAAACGTATAGAACGGTAAACCATATTTCATCGTTTCTTGTAAACCTAAATCTAAGAGTAATGTTCGCAATTCACGAACTATGTGTTGATGATGGTCTAAAAAATCAATATACACATCTACGGAAGCCATGTTTTTGGATCTTCTAATTTATTAGGCAAATATTCACTCATAACCGAATTCAAACCACGCGATGCTAATGCCTGTTGTTCTGCACGTTTTTTTAATGTTACCATATGATTAAGTGCTTTTTGCCATTCTTTATAATGTTGTACAAAGGGATCATTTTTTATACCGTCTTTAATACGTTTAATGTCAATATCTTTTAGAGGATGAGTAGGTAAATTATAATCAATAATATCTTGAGCAGTAATACCAAAAAACTTTGCTTGCGGTACACAAAAATATTTGTTAATATGTGCAGCATTACCAGAACCAACTTTTAGCGTTCTATAAATATTAAGCCATCCATAGGGATCTCCATCTGTAAAAGCGTATACAGGAATACCAGCACTATCAGCCAAACGTCTAATAAAACGGCGAGTTGCGCGCGTAGGAACACCTCCCATAGAAATTAAAATACAATTTGCTGTTTTCCAATATTTATGTTTAGCTAATCGCTGAAACATACCACTTGTTTCAATAGCTAAAATAAAATCTGCTTTGGTTTCAAATGATAACTCTTCTACTTTTGAAGGAATAGAATACGCACCACTACCAAATTGCGTACAATCAATACGAATTTCTTTTTTGGTTTCAAAATCTTTGTCAATAACAATAAGTTTTCCTGCAACCTCTCCTCCTTTTTCTTCGGGAACAAAACCAATAGCTTCTCTATTTAAGGTTAACATACCTTCAATATCATCCATAATAGTATCAGATTCAGTTTGTTCATTAAATTTAGCGTCTCCCCAATTTTTAGAAACATAATACGCCTCTCTTTTGGTTGCCTCATCATCAGTGACAGAAAGTTCTTTGGATAAAGAAAGTAAACGAAGTGTTTGAGCAAATGTTTTAATGGTAGAGGCTGTAAGTGTACGTTGTTTTTCTTTACCTAATAATTCAAAATAACCAATACCTTCATCAAAGGTAACATTACTCAAAGAACGTAAAGGCATAGAAATGCTTGGAGATTCTTTTTGTTCAATACTTTTGTAAATCTGTTGTGCTAATTGCTTAATATGATCTACTGTTTGTTGTCTAGCCATTTACTCATCATCCTCCATGTCATCGTATTTTCCTAGTTTGGCAAATTCTTCATCATATTCTTCATTTTTGGTAGGATCAAATTTCATATCTTCAACCTTACCTCGCGTTTGTTCCATAATCGTGTATAAATCTTGTTCAAGTGCTTCTACTTGATGCTTATCTAAGTGTAACAGTTCTTGCAAAGCCAAACTTACATGAGGAATATATTTTTCAATATAACTTCTCTTTTTTAATTCATGGCCAACTTTCTTTTTCTTTTTTAAGTAACTATTAAGCATACGACCAACTTCTTGTAAGGCTAATTTTACTTCCTTATTAATTTCAGGATAATGAGCAACTGCTTCTTTCGATTCAGAAGTAAAAGGAACCCATACAGAATTAATAGCTACCACAATAGTAAGAGGCCCAGAGGGAAGTGACGATTGTGATTGTGATAATCCATAACTTTTCCAATTCGTTTGTTGAATAGATTTAGTAATAATACACGCACCTTGTTGAAATAATAGAGGAACTCTATTAGCAAAACGAATAACATTAGCTAATTGATCACCAGGTTGATTTCCACCATAAGCAATACCCACTTCAATAATAAAAGGATTTCCTCGATATACAGAAGGAGGCCTTGAAGCTGTTGCATAAAACTCTGCATTAATTTCTTTTTTTAATCCTTTTTCTAACAATTCTTTTCCTACAGGTGTAATACATTCAGTAGGTGGAGCCATAATTTTAGTTTCTTTAATACCTGCAATAAGATGCTCTGCTTGATCGCGATGTATGTGTTTAGGTTTTACTTTAAGTGGATCTAAACGTGCATGTTCACAAATTTCTTTTGCTGTTTGAGCACTTACCCTACTAAATTCAGTAGTTAAAAATTGTTGTAATGTTTTTGCAGGGGTATCTTCTAACATTTTCATTAAGGTACCCAATTCAACACCATAAGGATGAGGTTTAATTGCTTCAGGAGTATCAAACGGTTGCTGAGAAATACGAGAAAAAATAAACTGTTCAGCTTTAGGATTCGTGTACATAATAGTAACATGAGGATTGACAATAGCAGTTTGTTTTAAGTATTCATCAATAGAGCGAGCACCGCGTTGATATCCAGCTTCTAAATCTATTTCAATACGCGTACCATGATCCTTTTCCCATAAAACCTGTTCATCTTTTAGGATTAAAGGTTCGTTAGTTTTAGTATCTATTTTTAATTCATAATGATGTGCTTGACTATTCGCATCAGTTTTAGACATAATTTTTGTTGCACGTCCCGTAGTTAACTGTGCATACATAACAGCTGCAGAAATACCAATACCTTGTTGCCCTCTACTCATTTTAAGTTGATGAAATTTTGAACCATACAAAAGTTTAGCAAAAATCTTTGGAATTTGTTCTTTCACAATACCTGGACCATTATCTTCAATAATAACACGAAATCGCTCATTACCCATATCAATAACTTCAACAATAATTTCTGGTAAAATTTTTGCTTCTTCACATGCATCCAATGAATTATCCACTGCTTCTTTAATGGTAGTCATTAATGATTTTGTTTTATTATCAAACCCTAAAAGATGTCTGTTTTTTGCAAAAAATTCTGCAACACCAATTTCACGTTGCTTTTTGGCTAGTTCTGATGCGTGTACTTGTGTCATAAGAGGTGATGGCAGTGAGGTATTTAAAAAATTAACGTGTGTGATAAATAACAAAATAATCCAGATCAATTAGATAGTGATGGAGATGGTGTAGGAGATGCGTGTGATGTAGATGATAAGCGTTTTTCTAAAACAACACAAAGAAGTCATGTACCTTATAGCAATACGTATTGCACTAGCATTTGTTGGTGTAAGTGTGTACGTTATCAAAGAGAAACTTTAAAAACCTAACACGTTTTCTTATCTGTAATGCAAGGGTAGCAAAGTCTGGTCAAATGCGCAGGACTTAAGTATCTGGGACATCTTAACACAGGTTGAGACATCCTGTCCCTTTTGGGTTCGAGGGTTCAAATCCCTTCCCTTGCACCATTACCTTTTTATATACAGCTTCTTTACCATTCGTATGCAAGTGTACACGAATGATGAATTTAAAGTCAAACAAGAATATTTATTACATCATTTAAAACAAGGTGCTATTATTATTCATCCTACAGATGCTATTTATTCTATTGGGTGTAATGCATTATGGCCAGATGCAGTACAAAAAATACGTGCAATGAAACCACAACATCAACATCCTTTTTGTTTAATTGCTCCTTCATTAGCTTGGATAAAGCAACATTGTATTATTGAAGATGAACAACATTTACATCATGTACAACAAAACAAAGCATTACATGTAACGTTAAAAAATAAAGATATGTTTTGTCCTGCTTTACATTTAGGACATGAACATATTATTGTGCATATGCCAAATCATTGGTTTAGTAAGGTTATTAGTGAGTTAGATGTACCTTTTATAATGACTTCTGCTAATAGAGAAGGTGAAGATTATTTAGTACATTTAGATGAAGTTTCTAAAGAATTAAAGCAACACATTGATTTTGCAATAGACGAGGGTATTAAGGTAGGTAAGTACACGCATTTAGTTGATGTGAGGCAATTATAATGAAAATCTTAGCGTCTGCTGATTTACATAATAATAAACAGTTTGCTCAAGCACTTGCACATCATGCGGTGCATAACGAAGTAGATTTAGTTATTTTATGTGGTGATTTAGGGCACGCTGGGCACTTACCTCAAGAAATTCTAGGTCCTTTTGTTGAGCAACAAAAAAAAGTACTTTTTGTTCCTGGTAATCATGATGCATTTGTAACTGCACAAGTGTTAGCGCACGTATATGGAACCACTAATATGCATAACAATACTGCTGTATATGGAAATGTTGGTTTTTTTGGTTGTGGTGGTGCTAATATTGGTCCACAGTTTATTAGTGAAGAGGATGTCTATACGGCACTAGAACAAAGTCATAATAAATTACCTACAATAGAGCATAAAATTTTAATTTCTCATATGCATCCCAAAGGTTCAGTTATGGAAAAAATTTCGGGATGCCCAGGTTCTCAGGCGTTACGAGGTATTATTGAAAAGTTTCAACCTACCTTAGTGTTATGTGGTCATATTCATGAAGCAAGTGGTATTGAGGAAAAAATTGGTGATACTGTTGTTATGAATGTTGCAGGTATGGGAAAAGTTCTTGAATTTAACGAATTTTAAGCAAGGTTTAAATACTCTGTTTGTTAAAATAATAAGAAGGTGATAGTATGGTAACCAAAAAAACAAAAAAAACAGTAAAAAAAACAACAAAGGCAACTAAAAAGACTGCAAAGCCAGCACAAGCAAGTGTTGCAGAAGAAAAAAAAGCATTAAAGCATTTAGAGGCACTCAAAAAGAAGTTAAAAACTGCAGAAACTAAAGTACGTACTGCAATTAAAACAAACCCTAAAAAAGCTGCGGTTGCTGCTGCTGCTGTAGGCGCTGCTGTAGGTGCTGCATTAGTAGGGGTGTTTGCTAAGAAAAAAGCTAAAAAAAAGTAATTATAACTAAACGTATTAGACATTGAACAATCGTTCAATTTCTTCTTTTTCTTTTTGAGCATCAACTTGCGTATCAATACGTTGCGCAATACATTCTGTTCTTTCAAACAACTCATTAAACACAATTTTTCCTTCAATACTTACATACGTTCCTAAAAGATCATCTTTATTCCACTCTTGAGGGTTCATGAGTTGTTGTACTGCACCATCAAAACACACTACACGCAGAATACCGCTTCCATCATCTACTTCAATGTTAGCTACATAGCTTAATGTTGGTTCAACAGCCCCATGTTCATCGCATACCCATTGATTATCTTTTTGTTTAATGCGTTTTTTACATACAGGACATCGCTCAAAACTAGTAGGTTTATAGGCTTGCGTGATAACTCCAGAAATTTTAACTTGTGTGTCTGGTTCAACAGATGTTATCCATGTTTTTTGCATAACACCATACACAATATCAGTATCGAGTGGTTCTATTTTTGTTTTTGCTGTTGCATGCAATTCCACACCGCGATTTTGTTTGGAGGTTACATTACTAATAAGTACACTTTGTTGAGGTTGTATATCATCAAGAAGCATGGTTTGCTCATGCCAAAAGGTTATACGCATGCTTTTGGTATGATCTCCAACTAATATGGTTTGTACCTGACCAGTTCCTTGGGCATTTTTAAAACTGCGTTTTTCATAGATAGCTAAAATTTTAACTTTCACTTTTATGCCTTTCATACCTTCAAAAATATCTTTTAAAACTAAAGGTTCTTGTAAAGAAGGCATGATGTCAACAGCTAATTCATTAGCTACAATATGTGCTGCTCCTTGTTCTGAAAGTAAGCCAGAAAGTTCTTGTAACTTCTTTTTTACTCGTTTTTCAATATCGTCTTTAGATAAGCCAGTAGCTTGATGAATTTTTTGTACAATAATGTCATAAGGAACCATAGAGAGTAGAAAGGAGAAGTACTATAAATACGTTGTGGATAGTTTACTGTAGATACAAATTTATAAATAAGTAATTGCTCTCCTTTGTATGGCTCAAAAAGAGAAGTTTAAAGTGTATGGTAATGTCTTTGATGCATTTACGTTGCGATTACTCTTTAAATTGAGTTCACAGGGATTTTTTGAGGATTTAGTAAGCCCGATTTCCTTAGGAAAAGAAGCAAATGTGTTTTCTGCATCTAAACAAGATGGTACTTTAGTTGCTGTAAAAATTTATCGTTTAGAAAATTGTAATTTTAATACCATGTGGGGATACCTGAAAAGCGATCCACGTTTTGAACGAGTAAAACCATCTAAGCGCAATATTATTTTTGCATGGGTACAACGCGAATATAGAAATTTACTCAAAGCGCGTGAGGCTGGCGTGTTTGTACCAACTCCTATTCATATTGCTCATCATATTGTGGTAGAAGAATATTTGGGGGAAGGTAAAGTAGCGGCACCACAATTACATAAAGCAGATTTTGAAGATGTACAAGCAGTGTTTGATAGTGTGGTAAAACAAATGAGTTTATTGTATAAAAAAGCAGGTATTGTGCATGCTGATTTAAGTTCATTTAATATTTTGTATCATCAACAAAAACCATTTTTTATTGACATGAGTCAGGCAACGTCTGTTGAGGATGTGCAAGCAAAAGAGTATTTAGTGCGAGATATTCATAATATTTGTACGTTTTTTGAAAAATGCGGACTTGTTTGTGATAGACAAAAAGTGTTTGATGATATTGTTACATAAATGAGTGTTCATACATTAGAGTTTACCAATCATTTTGGTTGCAATACCATAGTCAACATCTAAAATCGTATGTTGTTGTTCTAATTGTGCAATAATTCGAGTAAGTTCACTTGGATTTTTTACCCAAAAAGCAACATTCAGATTCCACTCATGATCACATACCCACACATTTTTAGTTTGAGGTAATACTAAGAGTTGTTGTATTAATGTTGGTATATCACCTATAACTTTAAAGGAAGTAGAAATGATATCATGCTGACAAGCCCAAGCATTAGGAAGATAGAGTATAGCTCGTATTGCATCTTTAGATAAAAAAAGTAGATCTTGTTGGATGGTTTTTGTTGCATAGCCAAGTTGGTGGTGGATTTCCAAAATTCTTGCTAGTGGATGTTCTGTTAAGTACGAAAAAATTTCTTTCTGTCGTTCATTAAGTATAGGAGTATTAGTAGTATAGGAAACGTGTTTTTTTGTATTATAAAATAGATGGGGAGGGTTGTACCACATATTAATAACTTTTCGTAAGCGATAGTTTTTTATGGGAATGATGTTGTGAATTTTTTGTAAAATAAGTAGCGGTTGTTCATGTTGTATTGAAAAAATTAAATTATAAGGGCCAGAGTACCATATTTGTATGGCAATTTCTTTTATAGATTGTATTTTTTTTATGTTTTCTAATGTGTCTGAGCCAAAAAGTGTTGATACTTCTGCAATATAAAAGGGGTTTTGTAGGAGTTGTATATTAGGATATGTTACAGGGGTGAGTAGAATTTGTTTTTCTTGTAGTGATTTTATTTTGTAATGTATAGCTGGTTCTGATACATGTAATTGTTTTGCTAGTGTTTTGAGAGGGGTGCGTGCATCAATAAGTAAGAGTTGAATTAATTTTTTGTCTGTAGTCGAAAGCTTGATTGGACTGTCTTTACGATAGGTTTCTTTAAATAAAAATTTCATATTACTTAATATAAATAATAATTAGTATATAAAATGTTCTATAAATTATATAATATATTAATCTATTTTATATATTAAAATTTACCATCTATTAGTAAATAAGGTGATAATTATGGGAGTTATCAAAGGCGCACACAACAAAGTACCGCAAGTTGTTGAAGTTGAACTTCAATGCAAGACAACAGATAGTGAAATGAATTATAACAAAAGAGGTGAATGAAAATGGCAGCAATAAAAGGAGCATATAACAAAGTGCCAAAATTAATACAAGAGCAAATGGAATTATGCTGCTCTGAAAATAGTGATGACAATGAAATTGTACTGAGAGATAATCAAATAGGAATATGACTGTAACTATAGGTGTAGAAATAAGTCCGACATGTAATCTGAGATGTCCAAACTGTAATGTAGCTGAACGGTTGCATAAACAAAGGTTGGCTCCAGATACAAAGTTGGTGCCAAGGTTAATAGAGCATATTCCGCTCAATAGCACTCTGCTTTTTGTCGGTTTAGGTGAACCTACACTTCCTTTAGGGCAGAAGAATATCATAGAAGTACTCTCTACTCGAAGTGATATCAAAGGATATATTCAATCCAATGGTAGCCATAAATTAAGCACAGAATTGATTGCATTTATTGAAAATAATCAATTGACCATTGGAGTCTCTTATGATTTGCATCACAATAGAGGTGGCAGGACTTCAATAAATATTCAAGGAGAGTACGTAGATGCTATTTCAATAGCAGTTGAAAAGAATATGGATTATTTGTTTGCAGATATAAACAGGCTTCATCTGCAATTCCCAAAACTAAATAGAATTCTGTTAGATCCGCTGATGAGTGACGATGAGAGACCATTAATAGATTGGAGTGATATGAAAAATTTTGCATTACGTTTGTCGTCTCAAATCAATATTCCCATATATACACAAATTGCTGATACGTGGGAGCATGGTATATCAGAGCAGGTTCAGTATTATAGGGATTGCATGAGAGATTGTAAAGAAATAACCAAAAATTGGCACATTTATGATAATAAATTTGCAATTAATGTTGCATCTCCTCATAAAGAAATGAGGATACTCTCCAACGGAAAGCTACTGTTGGATGCGCACTACACTTCAAAAAGCTGGAAATTCTTTGAAGAAAATCCGCATCTCATAAGCGAAATGGAGTGTTTGAAATTAGGAAAAATAGAAGCTATAAATTCAGAATAGGGTAAATATGAAATGTTAAACATTGCAATAGGAATAAGTATTTTATTATATGTCATAATCATAATAGCAATAACGATATATTCTAGAAGAAACGAGACTGAAAAAAAATATATTTCAGGTAATAACAAGGTCTCTTTTTTAGGTACGATGTCTTCTCAGTTTATAGGAAGCATTGATGGAAGCGGACTCATCACACTTATTGTTCTTGCCTCAAGTATGTACTTTGGATTATATTGGCTGGCAATTGGATTTGCATGTGCTTTTTTATTGCTGTCATTTCAAGTTAATAGGATACGCAATTCAAAATATCTCACATTGAATGATTTCATAGAAGATAGATTAGGAAAGAGAATCTCATACTTGACTAGCGTCATTATCTTAGCAGTCATGTTTGCTTTTGTAGCTAATCTAATTTATGTATGCGGTCTTATGTTTAGCACAATGCTTCCAATTCCTTTATGGTTTGCTATACTTTGTATTGCAGCATTTGTTGGAGCATATGTCACAATCGGAGGGTATGCTACAGTTGTTAATACTGATATCTTTCAGATGATTCTTACATTAGCACTGATGGTTGGATTATTGCTTTATGGATCATTTGCATCAATTGGAAACATGTATCCAACTTTCTATACTATGGGGTTCCAAACAACGCTTGGGGCATTTCTGTTTGGTTTTTTAGTGATGTATCCACTACCGTATTTGTGGCAGAGAATTTTTACGGCTAAGTCAGGCACAACTGCAAAACGTGCATTATACGCACTACCAGTCGTATATATTATCATGTATACGTTGATCATATTTTTGGTCATATCCTTGTTTTCAACTTTTCCAGAGATAGGACCAGAGACAATAATAATGAGCTTGCTTGATGGAAGTGTCTCAGTAGTGTATGGAGCATTGTTGTCAGTGCTTATGTTAGCATTAATAATGTCGAATCTGGATTCACAAGCATACATGTTTTCATCAACATTAGTTTCTAATATTTTTAGAATAGACAAGGATAATCAGACGACTCGTTATACAAAATCCATAAAGGTAGTTCTTATACTTTTATTTATTGTAGCAACTGTATTGGCAATGTTCATTACAAACTTTGTCACTTTTGCAATCAATATAACATCTTTGTTGTTTTTGCTTTCTCCCATTGTATTTTTAGGTGTATACACTAAAAAAATGACAAAGGCAAAAGATTATATGCTAGCAATAAGTCTTATCATTGGTATTGTGGTGTACATTTTGATGTTTGCAAATGGACAGTTTACAAGCTTACTTCATAATGTTATCCCTACTGTAGTTGTTGGGGTGTTTATTCTTGTTTTGTTTGGGGTTGAAAAATTGTTGATACATATCGCAAAAAAGAATAGAAACACTTATAAGTAATTACTATATAGTAATAATAATTAGTGATACCAATGACAGAAGAATATGAAGAATGGATACAGCATGACGAAAATGGTAATCCTATTTCATCTTTTGAAAAGAAAATCAAAATAGATCGAGTGGAACTAGTACCTACAAGCTCACCAGATTTAGTGAGACAATATATTTTTTTTAGAGATACCATATATAACCCCCGTCGCGTTTTTTATCCTAGTTGTAATGCAGATATCAGTCCATTGGAGTCTTTTTTAGATGCGCAAGTAACATTAATGGATAAGGATCCTCAAGTTGCTCAAGCTATGAGAAAACACAGTATTAGAGAATTTGTTGAACATGATGTGCTAACTTATGTTCCCCCTTCTGAATTTGATTTGGTAATAGCACTTAATCCTTGTATTAATTCTAGTGATTTAACTAAATATTTGAGGCAAAGTGGCTATGTGTTAGCTAATAATTATCATAACAATGCAAGTCAATTATTAGAAGATGAAGATTTTACCGGTATTGGAACTTTGATACAAGAAAGAAATAAAATTAGACTTCAGAGAGATTTTTCAAGATTAGTTCCCATGCAATTTGAAACATTATTATATTTTTTTCAAAAAAGGTAATACCATGCAATACAACACATTAGAAGAACTAGTCAATTGTGCAGATGCTTTTGAACAAGTTGGCACAAAACAAGACTCAGATGTATTGGGAATCCATTATTATACTGTACCTCAGGCATTTATGCAAGAAATATTTAATTTAGCTCCACCTTATGGTGTTATGCGTGCAATGCTAAGTCCTGATGATGAGTGTGTAAAAGGGCATCCAAGAGAGGAGCATCCCTATGTCATTGGTGTGAGTCAAGATATAGATCAAAAACTTCAACCCTACTTTGCTTTAGCTGAATATAAGATATTTATGGAATATGGTATAGAACATCCAGATAGGACTTATGAGGCAGAAAAAGAAATGTTAGGTATTGTTCCCCAAGAACTATTACCCTTGTATATTCAAACAAAATGCGCTATGTATGATTATATTGTGAAACATGCCACACCTAATCCAAAAGATTGGGGCTTTAATGAGCAAGACATAGCAACCATACAAAAAGCAAGTGCTTTACTAAAAAAACATGAGAACAGTTAAACAAGATACTTTTGATGCAATATATGCATTATATGTCGCACATATGCCAAAAGTACCTGATAATAAAAAATTACCCGGTATAGTTAATATACTTTTTTTTGAAACTTCATTAGATGTATTGTTACCTGATAGTCCTATTATTATAAACGCAAAAACAGAAGAAAACTATCCCAAAACATATCATACTCAAGGTGATAATAAATCTGAACTTTTATATTCTATTCAAAAAACTACTTTAGATACTTTATGTGAAGCAATACATGGACGCATTACTCCAGCATTAACCCAAAAAGCAGTTGATGGATTGTTAAGTATATTTCCTACACGTCAAGCTTATATGAGTAATGCGCAACAACGAAAAAAATGTGTTGAAGATTTATTATATGCACACGTTCCACATTGCTTAAAAGGTATTGATGCTGGTCATGTCATGGATACCCATGCAAAAAGAATGACTACTCTTGTTTATCAAAAGAACTAGATAGATAGCTTTCTACTTTTTTCACAAAAGCATGCTTTATAGCAACATCTTTAACAGGATGCATTCTATACTCATACGCTAGTTTTCCTATATGGTTTTTAGGTAATGTTGTAGCTAATTGTTGCCACGTTGCACTAGGTTGTTTACCTTGCGTTTGTTGTTCGTACTCAGCTAACCATAAGACACATTTTACAAAAGAACTAAAGGTAAATTCACCTTTGTAATACAGTGGAATAAAATCTTTGATAAACGCATGTTGTAATCCTCTATATCTTTGTTGTGCTGAACGTTTAGGATATGTGGTAACATAAAGATGCTTACCCCATATATGCATAATATGCTGTAGTTGATCGTTTGTATGAGGTGAGGTAAGTTTTTTATCATTTCTTTGTTTGCTTTTTTTATTACGTTGTATTTCATACAGCGAATATATTGAAAATTCAACAGGATTAAACAGTTCTTTGTAAGTTTGCACCCATTGTTGAAGCATCATAATATCTTTATTGTGTTTGAGTATTACTACAACATCAATGTCACTTTTTTTATTCATCTCGCGTCTTACAAAACTTCCTTTAACAAGTATAGTACGTATAAGGTCTTTATGATGATATAACAAAAAACTTACTGCTATTTCTACACTTTTAATGTATGCCAATTCTTGTGACGTAGGATGTTTCCATTGTCGATATACAGGAGTAGATAATACAAATTGTTGCACTTGTTCCCATATTTGTGTATATACATACCTATATTGAAAATGCCAAATATTTTGTTGAGCAATGTGTTGAGCCTGTGTATCATATCTTTTATAGTTATCATTAATATCAAGTATAGTTACTGGTTTTTTAGTGGTATATTGTTGAGTAAATGCTTCATAGATAGGTGGTCTCATACATATAATGTGTTGTGCATTATGGAGATGTGCACAAGAAACTGGATTAGGAGCTTGTGCATTAATACCAGCATATTGGGTTGTATAACCATACAGGCTTAAAAGCATAGCACAAAACTTACTTCGATTAAGACCAAAGGAACACATACAAAGGATATGCATACAAATACGTACAACTACATCTATATAAAAGTAATTAACTATAAAAAGGCTTTATGCTCATAATACCTTATGCATATAGTTATCACAGGAACAAGTAGCGGTATTGGTTTAGCGTTAGTAGAACTGTTATGTCAACAACATACGGTTACTGGAATTGATTGCGTACCATCTTCATTTACTCACCCAGCATATCAACATCTCACCTTAGATATTACTCAATTACATACCCTTGACATAGCACCAGTAGATATGTTAATTATTAATGCTGGCATTATGCGTAGGGGAGATATTATGTCAACAAGTTTGCAAGATATGGATGACTTGTATCAAGTAAACATTAAAGGAACGATGATAACCCTACAAATGGTGTTACCTTTGATGAAAAAAGGAACAGTTGTTTTTAACGCATCACGTCATGCACGTCATATTACTTTTAATCCTGTATTTTATGGATTAACTAAACATGCCATGATGTATATTGCTAAAGCACTCGAAAAAGAATATCCACAATTAGATGTACGTATGTTATATCCTGGACCAACAGACACACCTGTTGCACATCAAGGATTAAGTAAAAAAGCAATTGACAAAAAAAAACACATTATGCATACACCTCAATTTGTAGCTGAACATATAGTTGCATTTTTACAAACATCACATAAATCATTAGTATATCATACAGCAACAAGAACTTACGAGAGTATATAATATGCACATCGGTATTGATTTGGATGAGACGATTTCACATACATTACTCACTTTTATTCCTTGGTATAATGCAACATATCACACAGCAATAACGTATGCTGACTTTTCAACGTATGATTTTTGCGCAGTGCTTAATATTAGTGAACAAGAATTAGATAAACGTTTACTAGCATTTTATCATAGTAGCAGTATTATGAAAGTAAAACCTAATAAAATAGCACAACATGTGTTAGAACAATTACGAAGACATCATACGTTATCAGTTATAACAGCACGGTGTCATGACATGCATCCTTTAACAAAACAATGGCTTGATATTCATTTTCCTCATGTATTTAGTTACATTTTTTATACAGGTCAAATGCATAGTCAACCTGTTACCACAAAAAAAATGGTGTGTAAAAACAATAACATAGATGTGTTTATTGATGATCATTTAGCGTATATCTATGATTGTGAACCTGTAGTAAAAAAAACAATAGTTATAGATAAACCTTGGAACCAACATGATGTGCATGTGTGTAGAGCATATAATTGGTATCACATTTTACATCTTATACATGCACTTGATGCATTGAAAAATAAAATATAACTTATCTCATTAAACGTTCATACACACGGCGAGGTTTGGGACCAACAAGTATAGTATCATCTATAATAACTGTTGGTGTACCAAAAATATCCATAGCTTCAAACATACCCACATGTTCTTGTACAAAGACATGCGCATCTTCTAAACAACCTTGCAATGTTTGCATATCAGCTCCTACTTGCTGAGCAACAGAAGCATACATGTGCATATCATGACTGCCTTCACTAAACACTGCAATATGAAATGGCCAAAATAAATTTTGTTGATACATACAATAATCATACATGACAGCATCTTGCCCACCTTCATGAATAGGTAAATGTCCAATATACACATTGCTATCATATTGCTCAATAAGTGCATGAAATGTTTGTATCATTTCTATGGTATATTTACACGTGTAACATCCAATAAATATAACAGTTTTTCCACTGCCAGGTTTATGAAATAATAAAGACGTATTCAGAGCATCCATACCAACCTTTTCTTGGTTATGTATAGGTAACGTGCAAACTTGAGGAGTACTCGTTGCACTACTGCTACCCGTTGGATCAAACACACAAAAACCACTACCTTGTGGTCCATCGCAATGTCCGTACATATAAAAATTATATCCACCTACAGCAACTTGTATAGTAGACCAAATCATAAGGATAAGAAAAATCCAGGTTAATACCGTAAAGTGCTTATGCACAAATCTCCCAACTCTTTTATTACGTTTCAAAAATGGTGCAACAATCGAGCTTTTTATGTACGTATCTAAACCAACATCACAAGGACGCAATGCAATTTTTTTAAACGCACACAAAATGGATTGTTTAGCTAAATTTCTATATTTAACAGAAAATATACCCAGTACAGCAAAAACCGGTAATGCAAGTAAACAAAGCACCATAGGTGTGAACAATACATATGTCTTTAAAAAACTATTGTAACGCTATTATGTCTTGTAATGCTTGAGCAAAACGTTTAGCTTGTTCAACCGTATTATAATACGAAAAAGATGCACGTACACTACCATTAATGCCTCGCGCATGATACCAACTATGCACACAATGCATACCAGCGCGTACAATAATATCATACGTTTTATCTAACAGTTGAGCAACCTCTTGTTGATCCATACCACATACATGTACATTCACAATATTACTTTGTGCAGGCCCAATAATGCGAATTTTATTTGCTCGAATTAATGGTTCTAAGTGTTCAATAACTGTTGTTGTGCATAATTTTTCTTGTTTTTGAATAGTTGTAAATCCTATATTTTGTATATGCTTACACGCTTGAGCAAATCCTAATATGCCAGGATAATATTGTAAACCAGCTTCATATTTATGTACACCTTCTTTAAACGTAAAAGAAGTATATGTTGCATCCTGTACGGTATCACCACCCACCATGAACGCATCAAGTAAACTCAGGTCTTTGACATATAAAGCTCCAATACCACTTGGACCATACATTTTATGTGCTGATATAGCATAAAAATCTACACCTAATGCTTGTACATCTACGGGCATGTGCCCAACAGCTTGAGCACCATCAACCATAACAAGTATCTCTTTTTGCTTAACCATATCAACAATTTCTTTGATAGGAAATGCTACTCCATCAATGTTAGAACTATGCACTAAACTTAAGAGTTTAATGTGTTCATGTTCTTGTAACTTATCTAGTAAAGCCGTCATGTCAAAGGTATTATCTGCTTTAGTACGAATAATGTCATGTATTACTTTTTTATGTTCTACAAGTTGCAACCAAGGAATTAAGTTTGAATTATGTTCTTTGTCGCTTGTTAAAATAACATCACGACGTTTGAAAGACAGACTATGAGCAACCAAATTAATTGCTTCTGTTGCATTTTTCACAAAAATAATATGTTCAGGTGTTGTTCCTAAAAAAGTTGCTATAGTTGTTCTTGCTTTTTGGAGTTGTGTGTCTAACAATAATGCAAAACGATGATGAGATCTGCCTGCACACACAGGATAATCGTTGTAATATGTTTGCATAGCATCTAATACTTGTTTAGGTCTAATAGTCATACACGCATTATCTAAATAAGCAATATGGGGGTGACGAGCTAAAAAACCGTCTTGTTTTTTGTTCCAAAACATAGATGAAAGAAGGAATGAAATACTTATAAAAGTTATTATCTTACGGGTGTGTCCAGAAAGGAGGATTATTATATACTACATCTCAAAGCGTTTTACGAAGCAAGTCGATTTATGCAGGCT
>JBLKON010000087.1:0-3961 GCA_047602725.1 Candidatus Woesearchaeota archaeon | reverse complement strand
GAACGTGTGTCATTTCTTTGATTATTTCGATTGTCACGCCTTGTATCGTTACGTTGGTCATACCTATTGCCATTCTTTTGACGTTTAGCCTCGTCCAAAGCCATATCAGACATTGCTTGTTCTAAAGTAACTTTACTGCGAATTGCTTTGTGAATTTCCTTTTTAGTTAATTCTTCTACTTCTTTGCCATCAGGTGCGCGAGTAACAAAATCAACTTCAGCAACACTGGTTAATTCTTTGACAATTAAGTTGCCACCGCGATCTCCATCAACAAACACCGTTACTGTTTTTTCTGCACAAAGAGGAATAATGCTTTTAGGAACATTACTTCCATTCATAGCAATAGCGTTTTTAAATCCATTTTTTAGTAGATTTAATACATCAGCACGTCCTTCTACTAAAATAATTTCTTCGCTTTCGTCAACAGCAGGACCAGCAGCTAATTTTTCAGGCCCCCAATCAACAATTTCCATAA
Organism: Candidatus Woesearchaeota archaeon; assembly: GCA_047602725.1. Taxonomy (GTDB): domain Archaea; phylum Nanobdellota; class Nanobdellia; order Woesearchaeales; family DATGWN01; genus JBLKON01. The sequence continues at coordinate 3,486 of JBLKON010000087.1, read as the reverse complement.
CACGTACAGAAGCGGCAACTTCTTCAGCAATTTCTTGTGAATCAGGCATAACGCTATCCATAAGAGTACGCAATAATTCTTTAGCTCTATCAACAACTTGCTTACGTTTAGAAATACGAACATCTTCAATTTGTTGTACTTTTATGTTGGCATTACAAGGACCAATTCTTTGAATGATTTCAAGTGCAGCTGCAATAATAGCAGTTTCTGATTTATCCATAGAAGAAGGAATGATGATATCTCCACTTGTTTTTCCACTTTTTGCTGTAGTATTAACTTCAATACGTCCAATACGTCCAGATCGTTGTAGTTCACGTAATTCTAATTCGCTTCCTAATAATCCTTCTGTTTGTCCAAAAATTGCGCCAATAACATCTGGTCTGTCAACCATACCATCAATTTCAATAGTTGCATGAACTATGTATTTTCCTGAAATAGGACTTATTTTTCCCATATTAATTTCAACTCCATCAGAAGACAAACTATTACTATATCCTATAAAAAAGGACAGCCCGAAGTACTAACCCCCAAGTTCATAGCTTGGGTAATCCGTAAGCTTCCTTGGGTAACTCTCACATTCGGGCGTGACTAGGAATAAATGAATAGTAAGTCTAATCGTGATAGAGTAAAGAATACTTCTTTTATTTATAAATGTTTTGCAAAAAAGGGTGTTTTTTGTGATTTTTTAGTCACCAATAAGTAATTATATAAAAACAAAAAAATAGGTAATACTACAATAAAGAGTACAAAGAGCATATATGCAAAGTATACACACCATAGTATCGTTACTCCTCTTGATATGTCAAGCTATGTACAATAAATTGTTCTTTGCCTTGATACCAATCTTGTTGACCACGTAAACGCACAGGAGTATCTAATACAACAGTAATTGGTGAAAAAAGTGTAGCTTGCATGGTACAAGGATACGAAACAGTAAGGTATTGCACATTACTAGCATTACGTACAGCAATAATAGTTCCATCCACTGCATACACCGTATCAGGAGTGTGCTGAGTAGTTTTTAGAGGAATTTCAATAAAACTCATATATAAAAGCAAACCGGCAAACCCTAAACAAAGTAACGCTATAAGTATACGCATACACAACGTAAGTACTACTCTACTAAAAACATAGATGTTGACGTATTGGTATATGTATTAGTTTTTTCGGACACTAACATACACATGAAATCCACCGGATTTTGCAAGAGTTTCAACATTACCAAAACAGTGTTGCATATGTTGCTTGAGTACTTTTCCACCTTTTTGATGGCGAGCTACTAAAAACAGTGTTCCCTTAGGGCGTAAATGAGCATAACTTTGTTCAATAAATGCTAAACATGTTTGTCTTCCTGCCACATAAGGAGGATTAGTGACAATACAATCAAAGTGTTGTTGTACACCATCAAACAAAGAAGTGCATATAACAGTTGCCTTAACATGATGTGTCTTAAAATTTTGTTTGGTTATCTCAATTGCTCTCTCGCTTATATCTAGCGCTGTAAGGGTAATAGAAGGAAATTTTTTTTTCAAAAATAAGCCAACCACACCACTACCACATCCCAAATCAGCAACATGTCCATATACTTGACTTGTACTCATAAGAAGTTGTGTAGCAGTATCAAGATGTTTAGCACTAAATAATCCCGATGCTGAAACGTATGAAAGGTGTATACCATCAATATCAAAAGAAATAGTATATGGTTTTAGTGTAGAATGCTGTTTGGCAGAGTAATAATGTTCCATTTATCCGCGAAGTGTCCCACCACTGCGTTGTCTAAAGGTAATATCAAGCTGAGTTTCTGTAGTAGGTTCACCCGTATATTGTAAAAGAAGTGGGATAAAGCCAGTTTGTGTATATCTATCATACGTAATAACTAAAGGCCATTGATAGATAGGTTCTGTTTGGTTACGTAGTGTAATGGTTAATTCGCCTTCAACAGCATGTGTAATAGTGTCTTTTTGAAGAGAAACATTAACGCTCAATATACCGTCATCCATCCAAGTAGCAGTATAGTTAAGTGTATCTGCAGGCACACCTTTGTCTTCAACAATATCAGTAAGAATCATAGCTAAGGCTGAAGATGCACGACTAATATCTTGATCAGTAACCCCAGAAATAATAGTACAATGACCTTGTTGAGTAATTGCTGTAGTATTACCTAAAGTAAAGTATAATACCCCATAAGAAGCTGTTGCATTTTCACACGTAATGAGAGGAGCACCTGAATTATTGTACGTAAAACCAATATCTAATTGCTTAGATAAAAAATCATACATAGGGCTAATAACAACACCTAATTGAAACATACCAACAGTGGTATATCCTCGCGTATGTTCATTAGTAGTAAGTGCAATAACTGGTTTACTAGCTATAGCCATACGTACCCCAGCATCAATAGGAATATCTGATACATTTTTAGGATCATAATTAAGAGCAAATAAAATGCTTTGTCCATTTTTACGTTCTAAAATAGTTTGCCAAGCAGTTCCATCAAACATAAATACATATCCATTAAACATATAGTTGTACTCTGTTTCATAGCCATCTAACGTTCGTTGATAAACCTCAAGTAAATCAATGTCTTGTTCTATGTGTCCATTTGTTTGTTGAGGCGCTTGGTGAAGTAAAAACCATACACTTACACCTAATACAAGTGCAATAATTGAAATAATGACAAAAAAAACTCTATTAGATTGTATTTCTTTCTTTGTTTTTTTAGTTACCATTGTACACCCAGTATTGTATATCTAAATTTTTCAACCGCTTCTACAAAAGAAACAACATCCGTTCCTTCAATAAAATAACAATTATCTTGTTGGTAAATGTGTGTCGTATTTGCTTGTCGTAAAACAAACGTAATATCTTGCATGCACGTTTGATTGGTAAATTCTTCAAACGCAACAGGGATATGTTCTAAATCACTACTTATCATAAATCGTGCATAATCAATATACTCATCAAGAAGTTCGTCAGGTTCATGGGTGATAAGATATTGAAACATATCATTAGGTACGTGTGCAATATCCATAGGTACCATTACAACTTGCGAAGGTAAAAAGAAAAAGTCGTACTCTTGTCTATCTATAGTTGCTTTCAAAAATTGTCCTGAACTGTCAACTCTAAATTGTATACCATACTCAGTAGTTGCTTGGTTTGTGGGAGAGTCAGTGCTATAAAAAATAACACCAAAAATACTAGCAACCATTAAACCAGCTAGGATAAAAAAGAGTAAAATTTTTTTGTTTTCTTTATCTTTATTTTTATAATGACTATAAATGCTACTGCGTTTCATATACTTTGAGAGTTGCTTCCCTTTTTTATAGTTTGTTATACAAAACATTTATTAGGGGCTATAGTTAAAAATATATCTATGCAACGAGCACAAACGTCCACCGAGTATTTAGTCATAGCAGTGTTATTAAATAACTGATAGAAAAATCTATAAAGTCTACATTCTAAAAATAGTATATGGTAATTCTACAA
>JBLKON010000086.1:0-4022 GCA_047602725.1 Candidatus Woesearchaeota archaeon | reverse complement strand
AACATTTTTTTTTTATACAAACCAATACCCACACATTGATTGTGCATACTAAACACTAAAAACAAAGGGCCTTCACCCTTTTTTTCCAGTATAGAATCCTCAAACACATCACGTTTACAAGTAAAAAGCCATGCAGATTTATCATCAACAACAACGGTATTAGTTAAAGCATGCTCACTTAAATAATCCACACAAGCAAGACTTGGAAAAAAATGTTCTCCTCTTACATATCCCATATACGTTCCCATACTTACTACATGTTCATTAAGCTGTTGAGCAACACGTAATAATTCTTCTGAAACCATATATGCTTTTTTATGAATCCAATGTAATGTGGGTACACTAACACCAAATGATGAAAAATATAATTGCACACTATTCATACGTAACTCCTGGTTTTCCTGGCAATGCACCAGCATTATCTTGCCCTAACACCACTTCACACTGTGTTTCTTTTGACATAAACTCACAAGCTTGTTGTAAATATGCTCGCTCTACTTGTTTATCCATATAGGCATGCAATCCTTGCCCTAGTGTTTTAGGCACAAATTTTGTGATAAATTTTTTGTCATCAATATCACTAAGTGCTTGCATAATTTCTTTAAAATCACGCGTTTTTTCAAGTAAAACACGTAATCTATCAAACACCTCAAAACGAACATCTGTAGCCTGACCAATAATAATTTTACGTGCATTTTTATTATCGCGAGCAATTGTTGCTAACAATGTTCTAATCATATCTTCTCCATGATCCTGTGTAGGCTCATAAATGGTAGTATATGCTTTAACACTAATAAAACCTGTATTACCACGCAGTTCATGAAGTTCTTCACATATATGGGGAACCAAAGGAGTCATCAGTAAACAATAATCATCTGCTACTTGTGCTAAAACATTATATAACGCTTCACTACCACATCTACGCTCAAAATACGTCATATCATTCAAAAACTCATAAAACACACCAATATAAGCTTCACGAATTTTCATAGTATCCATTAAAATAAAATACTGTTTAACATAACTATAAAATCTATTAATCAACCACGTATCAATGGTTTGTGTATCTGCTTTAGGAGTGTAAGACATATTTGCTTGTTGCATATATAATTTCCACTTTTCAAACTTACGTTGTAATTGCATTATTTCTTCATCCCTAAAATCCATTTCAGCATCATAATTTGCCCCTAATGCTACATATAATCTATACAAATCAGCACTATATAATTCAGGTACACGAATTAAAGGAATACCATTTCCCTTAGATTTTGAAATCTTATGTCCATCTTTAATAAGTAAACCACCTATCGTAATATTTTTTGGATGATATTTTTTAGGAAATAGTAATGCATAATGATATAATAAAAAAGATAAATGATTAGACATATGAGGTGTATTAGTATAACGAACATCAAACGATTGCCAATACTCCAAGCGATCTTTCATTGCCCTAATATCTTGAAAAGCAATACCGCTAAGCGCACTTACTTGTTCAAGTGAACCGCGATCTTGAAACAAAAAAGAAAACAATTCAGGAATTAAACACTGTGCATCTTGTTTATACAACATATCAGCAATAGGATACAACATTTGATAAGTAGTCGAATCAGATAATGGTTCTACAATCCATTGTTCATCATCAATTAAAGGAGTACCAATACCTCGTTTACGAGCGCAAGGACGTTTTTGCACCCATGCTAAATAAGCATGTTGTGTGTGCTTTAAATTTTCAGGAAAAAATGCCATACCATCAAGCATTTCATATACTTTTTGTTTAGTTTGCTCACTACTATAATCCAAAAACCACTGACCTTGCATATTAGCAACTATTACTTGCCCATTATTACGCGTTACTGCACGTCTAGACGTTTCATAAAATATACCACCTGCACCTATCTGTTGTAATGCATCAGTAACTTTTTGAGCACCAACATTTCCCTTAAGAGGCGTACCATCAAATACACCACAATTAATCATAACAGCTCCATAATGCGCTTCTTTATACAAATCTTCTTTTGCCTGCTCTAAAGCTTGTTCATTACCTTTAATAGTATAAATACCTCGCTTTTTTAAAATGTCAAAAGCTGGTATATCTGATATATACTTGATAATATTTCCCTTTTTATCTTTGGTTTGTGTAATGGGAGTTAAACCTAATGGATCTGTATCAAATGTAGCTAATGAAGTATGTGGATATTGTAAACAAAAAAGATGAATATAGTCATGAGGAGAATCAGCTGGAGACGAGTACACAATACCTGTACCATGATGTTCATCAGGATACTCCATAGGATACACAGGAACCTCCTTATCCAACAAAGGCACCATGACGTGTTTTCCAATAAACTCTGAACCTTTATGAGTAGAAATTTCATGAACATCTTCAAATTGATGTTGTATTTTTACCACACTAGCACAAGAAACAATCCATTGTTCGTTTCCAACTTGTATTAAAGACAAATCCATATCTGGTTTAATAAAAATATTAGTTGCACCAAATAAGGAATCTGGACGTAACGTAGCAGCTACAATATAGGCATCCTGTGTTGTAAGTTTAAACTTAATATACTTCATCTCTGAAATAGAAACCTTGTGTGTATCAGCATCTTTAATATCATCTTCGCCTACTGCATTTTGATCAGCTGGAGAATACAAAATAGGATAAGCACCTTGAGTAAGAATACCTAAACGTTTGAGTTCTAAAAATTTCCATTGTACATATTTTTGATAATGTACATCACCAGTATTAAATTGCTTTGTCCAATCAATACTCAAACCCACACTATCAAAGGTCTGCTCAATAGTGCCAGAAAAAAAATTTGCAATTGCTTGAGGATCGCTAAAAGAAGCTAATAACCTATTTTGCTCTGCAGTATCTTTTTGGTATTGAGCAATAGCATCGCGAGTTAATCCAATTTGTTTTTGATCACCTTGAGCTATAGCATCAGCCACTGCTAATACAGGTGTTCCAGAGACATGAAAAGCCATTGGGTATAACACATTTTTGCCCAATAATCTTTGATATCTTGCCAAAATATCAGCTGCTGTAAACGTTCTTCCATGCCCAATATGTAATGCAGAATTAGCATACGGATAAGGAACAGTAATAAAAAATTTTTGCTTATCTGTTATATGAGGAACAAATACTTGTTGTTCTTTCCATTTTTTTTGCCATTTTTTTTCTATATGCATACAGGTGAAAGACTGTGGCGGTATATAAATATTTAGTTTAAAGGAGTGATAAATAACTCAAATAAATAGTTGAATTATTTGATGAAATACTATGTATAATACTTAATATAAGCCTTTTTTCGAAATAATAAATGATCTATTTGGGATAATAACCCAAATTTATTATTATCTAAAACAAAACCTTTTCTTTCCATAATAGCTTGAGGTATAACTGAAGTTTCAGCTAAAACATACGAAATATTTTGATGTTTACAAAAAGAATCCATGGCATTAGCTAATAAAAGTAATGCTTTTACTTTTTGTTCATAAGTGTTTAATATTCCTAATGATCTAACATGAGCATATGTACACGCACTATTAGTATATATCCATAATTGTAAAACTCCAACAACGTCTTTTGATTTTGCTTTGTTTATAAGATTTTGAGGCAAATATTTCATGAGTGTAAATGGGTTTATTTCATTTTTATGTATTGGCAATATAATGTGCCCCTTATTATTATATTCAAAAAATATATTATTATCACTATCTATTACTATATATAAAAATTTTAAATCTGCAATTTCTTCTCTTGGATTAGTAGAGATAATAATTTTTTTGTTTTTTTTAAACATTTCTTACCTTTTTCCAATGCTTACGCGCTACAATATAGCCAATACAGTTTTTTGATCCACATTTGCAAGGATGCTCTTTATGGTTTTCATGATCATATCCATAATCATAACTTAATTCATCACCTTTTTTAATAGATTTCCTAGCACATATCCATATATGACCATTCATGTTAATAGATTCACAATTCGGAGAACACGAATGATTAATATACTTAG
>JBLKON010000085.1:0-4064 GCA_047602725.1 Candidatus Woesearchaeota archaeon | reverse complement strand
TTGTGGTTGTTTTTTACTCATAAATTAAATAACGACAAAGAACATTTTTTTATTTATCTGTCAAACTTGGGTAATAACAATACTACAAATAGCTCTAACGGACTTGAATCTAACCATACTAGCCCTATAATTGATACCCCAACTATACAAATCAACCAAAGTACGTCTCAAAATGAATCCAATAGTTCTCAAACTAACACAACTTCTCCTTCGAATGACCAATAGGTAAACATATAAATAAGTTTATTTTTAAAACAACTATGAAAGTATTTATTAGTCTATTTGGTCTTATGCTTGTTTTCAGTATGCTTTCTATAACCAGCGGTTGTAATTGTTCTTGTGGTGAAAGTGACCCTGTAGGAGACGGAACTGGAGCTACTAGCAGTGGTGCTACTCCTACTGTTGCAAGTCCGCCACCTGAAACATGTACGCGAGCAACTACTATTCGTCCTACACTTACACGTAATGTGTTAACTGATGGATTTGAATACATAGGTACCATGACTATTGTTACCTGTGAAGAAGGTGCACAATTTACTGCCTATTTTGTTGATGCTGAAGGTGAACAAATAAGCCCTCGCGCCAATACAGGTAATGTTCCAAAAGGAACAACAATATCTAGAACTGTTCGTCAACGAACTGATGCTAATACTATTATGAGACAATTTTGTGTAGAAGTAGGAAGCGCAAAACAATGTAGTAGTTAAGCTGTACTGACATACGTCAATTAAAATTACACAGATGAATGTATTGGTTGTTCTAATAAAGCTTTCATACCTTTGAGATGTGCAGCCCCAATAATAACGACCAGCACAAAATCTTGTGTTTGCTTTTGCATAATGTGTTGTATGTGTTTTACCATGACTTTATTTCGTTGCTCTACTAAAATATCATATAACTGCGGATACTGTTGTTGCATCACGTGCATTGCTTGTTCAATAACGCGTTGTGTAGGCACTTTTTTAAGATTAATACGTATAGCCATCCCGTTTTTTTTAGTAAACGCATCTTTAAGCAATCTCAAAAAGAAACGAAAGGTTAGTACCTTGTTGAGCTTTTTCATGGTAATATAAATATGCTGGTCTACACAAAATAAGGGTATGTTGTATTGCTTTGCTTGCAGTACTCCCTCTTTCATGTCAGAACCTGGTTGTAATTTCACATATTTTCCTAACCCCTGTTGAATAAGACTTGCAATAAACATAAAAATGCCCACTCCTATCCCAAAACGTAACGTAAAACGTGAGCGTTGTTTAGAAAATAAAGATTGCAAGCGAACTGGGTCCAATTCTACTGCTATACCATGAGGTTGATACGTTGCAACTACTTGTCGTACTTCTTGGACTGAATCTTGAGAAATATGACTAGTTCCTACTAAAATAACATTACCAATACGAGTGTGCATATACTAAGAAAATACGTGTGTCTTAATAAAAGTAATGCACAATGGATGCATAGTAGCTAAGTAAAAGAAAAATTGTTAAAAAATTAAGATTTATTCATCATCAGCGTCGCCATCATACGATGGAATTGCTGTTTTGTTAATAATCATAATATCGCCCACTGCTCTAACTAATTGATGTGGGACAATTACTCCTTTTGCAGAACCTAATACTTTGGTTAAAAAAGAATTTTTTGTTGCTTTTACACGCCATCCAAATACCTTGTTGGTTGCTAAAATAACTTCTTCAATATCACCAAAATATTCACCTGAGTCGGTAAACACACGCATATCGTATGTTTCTGTCAATTTTTTCATTTTTAACATGAGTATCTATCCTCCTAATAGTAAGCTTGAGCATCTCCATATTTATAAATGTTACTTATGCTAAGACGTAATGCTTTTAAAGGAAATGTGGTGTAGGCTACATAATGCATATTCTTTTTATTCGAACACCTAGATATCGTTGGCCTTTTCACTCACCAAGTTCTAGCTTTTGGCAACCGTTAGGTATGGCAAGCGTTGCAGCAAGTGTTCGTGAACAGTGTGAAGATGTTACTGTTGAAATTTTAGATTGTCCCACGTTAAAAATTGGCTGGGCAACACTACCTAAACTGATAGCAAAAAAAAAACCAACCGTTGTTTGTGTGGGCGAAGAAACGGTAAGTAGTCACGAAGCTCTTAGGCTTGTACGAGTCGTTAAAGATATTGATCCACATATTATTACTATTGCAGGTGGTATGTTTTTTAGCTATGTTATCAAAGAAACTTTAACTAAACATCCTATTGATTACATTGTTCGTTTAGAAGGAGAACAAACGATGGTTGAACTTATTAAGATGCTTGCTCAACCCAAACACCTTCAACACTTTGAACACATAAAAGGTATTGCATATCTTGCACAACATCGCGTTATCATTACTAAACCTAGAGCACCTGTACATAATTTAGATGATTTACCTATTCCGGCTTACGATTTGTTACCTATGCATCTGTATGGTAAAGATGCTGTTACGCATAAAGATTTAGTTGCCGTTGAACATTCACGCAGTTGTACTGCAAAATGTAATTTTTGTGTGTTGTGGCGTCAATTAGGATCCCAGCAACCTGATGGGACATACCAGATGGCGTACCGAACAAAATCTGTTTCTCGTGTTGTTGAAGAAATTCAGATGCTTAGTGAAACATATAAACGTAAAACGTTTTGTTGGGTAGACCCCACCTTTAATGTTTCTCCTAAATGGAATTCAGAGTATTGTACAGCACTTAAAGAACACGATATACATATTGATCAAACTGCTTGGTTTAGAGCAGATTATACCATTCGTGATCATAAAAACGGAGTACTCAAACAACTTGTTGATACAGGTATTAAACAAGTACAAATTGGCTTAGAGCGTACTGATTCTAAAGACTTGAGTGCTTTAGAAAAAACATATACGCTTGAGATGTTACAAAAAGCATTTAGTATATTGCGAGAATATCCCAGTGTCCTTTCTGTAGCTACGTATATTTATGGCTTACCTGATGAAACACCACAATCACTTGCTTCATTTTACAAAGATTTACGTACTATTCCTTATGATTTTGGATTACCTATTCCTTTAACACCAAATCCTGGTGGAAAATACTATGAAGATCCTGCTTATGATAAGCTCATTGAAATTAAAGATTATAGCTATTACAATTATATTAATCCAGTTATGCGCTCAAAGACCATGTCTATACCTTCACTTATAAGACATATGTGTTGGCAGGAATTAAAATTGCGCGGTATGCAAAATATTATATCTCGATTTAACAAAAAAAATAGACGTACTAAAGCTATTGGAAGACTTTCTGCATCTAAAGCACATGTGTTTAAAAGTATGCTTAAAGATATTACTATTAATAGATTGTTTAGAAAATACACTAATTATAATGTTAAACCCGATTGGTATGACAGGTAACATAATGTTTATTAATGCTTAAAACTTATACGTATTATGAATATTGGTTTTATTATGCATCCCTTAGTTATTAAGGATTTATACGTCTATAAACCATATTTGAAATGGCTTCCTTCTTTTATTATTAAAAAAAAAATGCTAAAAAAAGAACCTACCGTTGTTGCAACTACCACGTATGGTACACACACGATACATCTTATTGGCATTCCTTTAACATGTGATATGTTTAAAACATATGACAGATCTCTTATCGAAAAAAAACTACTTGCGTGTATTAAGGTAGCAAAACAATATAATATTACACTTCTTGGTGTAGGTGCTTATGCGGCTATTTATTCTAAACAAGGTGCACTGCTCTCTGGTCATGGTATTGGCATTACTTCTGGAAAAGCACTTACTATTGGATCTGTTATGCAACAAGCTAAACGATATATGAAAAAAAGTAGTGTTATTGGCGTAGTTGGTGCACAAGGTGCTATTGGCAAAAAAATTACTGAGCTAAGTTCTCAATATAATATTATTTCTATAACACGTCACAATATGCAGGATATTAGCCAATGTGATGATATTATTAGTGCAACGTCTGATGCTGGCTTAATTATTGATGAATCACTTTTAAAAAAAAATGCTGTGGTTATTGATGCAGCTAGACCTTATGATATTACCCGTCAACC
>JBLKON010000084.1:0-4087 GCA_047602725.1 Candidatus Woesearchaeota archaeon | reverse complement strand
TCATGCAAGATAAAATACCAGCAAACTCATTTATTTGAGTTTGCTTTTTATCTTAAAAGTTCATTCGGAGATACTGTTCCAAACAATGCATGGAGATAATTACTATTCTAACTATTATGAGCGTTGTTATTATTTTAGGTTTTTTTTCTGAAATGACGTTTAGAAAAACAAATATTCCTGATGTGTTACTGCTTATATTAATTGGTATAGGTGTTGGTAGTGTGTTTCAACTTATTGAGGCAACTGATTTACAAGCTGGTTCTTCTTTGTTTACTACTTTAGCTTTAATTTTTATTTTGTTTCAAGGAGCATTAAGTATTGATATTAAACAACTCATAGAATCATTATCTGATGCATTAAAAATTACTTTATTAGGATTTCTTTGTACTGTTATTGTTGTTACAGTAGTGTGTTTGCTTTTTAGATTGGATTTTTTAACATCACTGTTAGTTGCTGTTATTTTGAGTGGTACTTCTTCAGCTGTTATTATTCCTTTAGTTAAACGAGTGACGCTTAAACCTAAATATGGAGTTGTGATTACTTTAGAGTCTGCTATTACAGATGTGTTGTGTATCGTTGGTGCAGTTACTATTATTGGTATTATACAAACCGGGAATGCTCAGGCATCAACTATTTTTAATACGTTATTATCTTCATTTGCTTTGGCTTTAGTGGTGGGTGCTGTAGTTGGTTTATTGTGGATTGTTATTTTACACAAATTTAAAGATGTGGCAAGATCATATTTGGTTACTGTTGCTATTGCTATTGGATTGTATGCTTTTGTGCAAAGTGATTTTGTTGATGCTAGCGGTGCTATAGCAGTTCTTGCTTTTGGTTTAGTAGTAGGAAATTCTAAATTATTATTAAAACTACTATTACATTCTAAACAACAAGACGTTGTTATTAACAATGTTTTATCTACCCATGCAAAAACCTTTTATGGTGAAATTTCATTTTTTGTCAAAACATTTTTTTTTGTATATTTAGGTATTATTATTGATTTTTCTAATCTCATTGTCTTTATGTATGCTTTAGTATTAGTAGTTGTTATTTATCTTATTAGGCCGTTAGCTGTAAAATATGCATTTAAAGAATCTTTAGAAGATAAAGATAGAACGTATTTAGAAATATTAATTCCTAAAGGTTTAGCAGCAGCAGTGCTTGCTCAATTGGCAGTGCAAGCACAAATTCCTCAGGCATCTATGGTTGTTGGTATGATTTTAGGTGTTGTGCTGTTTAGTATTATTGTTACTTCTATAGCTGTCTTTTTTGCTGAAAAAAATAAGTTTAAAGGTGTATTTGCTACTTTTAAAAGATACTAAATGGTTATAAAGAGATACGCATAGGTGTACCGTATGAGTGTAAGTAGTGAGGCAATTCAATTATTAAGTATATTTGGTGTAGTTATGCTTGTTGGTATTTTACTCACCTTACTTTCACGGAAATTAAAAATTACGCATGTGTTATTATTGACATTGGCGGGAGTTGTTATTCAGAAAATAACAGTGGCTTATCATGTTGCATTTCCTTTCCCTCATTTGTTGCTTATTTGTTTAGGTATTTTAGCACTTGTCTTTATTGTGTTTGATGGTGCATCTCGTCTGCAAATTAAAGAAGTAGATAAATTTGGTGTACCAGCAATTAATGTTATTGTTTTATTTATTATATTTAACATCTTTATTATTACAGGGTTGTTTACGCTTCTTTTTTTTAATACTATTAGTGGGACTATTTTATTAGGAGGTGTATTGTTTGCTTGTATGATTGCTGCAACAGATCCAGGAACTTTATTTGCCTTTGGTAAACCCAATAATAAAGCAATGGAATTACTTGATATTGAAGGTATTTTTAACACACCTATTTGTGTTATTTTGCCTCTGATAGTGTTAGATATTATGGTTGGTGTGCATCAAAATTATGCATTAGCTGTTGTTGATCAAATTATGCCATTTTTGAAACAAATTATCGTTGGTGTAGGTGCAGGCGTAATTATTGGTGTTATTATTTTTAAGTCTATGAAAAAAGTGTATGTAGAACAAATTAGTCCAGTGGGATTATTTGTTGCAGCATTGCTTGCTTATACGGGAGCTGAGTTGTTAGAAGGTAGCGGAATATTGGCAGTAGGAACGTTTGGTATATTATTTGGTAATATGATTGTGAAAAACAAAGAAGCATTACAATCGTTTAATAGTATGCTTAGTGGTTTATTTGTTATTTTGGTGTTTATGGTTGTGGGATCTTTAGTTCCTTTACAATTAGATGGTTTATTTTTACTTAAAGGATTAATAGTCTTTTTAGTGTTAGTGTTTACTCGGTTATTTGCCTTTGAATTGTTTTATTATCATAAAGCTGATTTTACGCATCGAGAAAAGTTTTTTATGGCTTTAATGATGCCTAAAGGTATTGCTACGGCTATTGTTATTTTTACGTTATCGGTTATGACGTTTACTGTTGAAATTCAGGGTGTTATTGATGTGGTTGTGCAATTAAGTTTGTTAGTGGTTATTTATTCATTAATAACGGCTACTATAGTGTATAAGTTTGCACCTTGGTTTATGAAAAAAGAAGAAGATTTAAAAAGGGATATTGTTTCTCCAGTAAAGAAGAGTGGTAAAAGGCCCCAGTAGTGTAGTCCGGCCAATCATACAGCCCTTTCAAGGCTGCGACCCGGGTTCGAATCCCGGCTGGGGCATCCCCGTACCGTCAGTGGTTTTCTCACTCTAGATTTTTGAAATTTTAAAGAATAGTGGCAACTTCTTTTTAAAAACCTCTGCCTTATAGCTGTAAGCTACACGAAATTTCTAGCGTCGGGGATTCAAGCTAGAAGTGTCTCTAAGTGGCTATTTTGGAGGAAAAAATGCAAGAAAGTAACCACAGTCGTGGAGTAATCACTCCTTTTAAAAAATGTGAGAGCACACAACATCCACTAATGGGAAATAAAATCATTAGGAAACCTAATGGGGATACAGAAGTGGATCCTCATGGATTAGTAGGAAGAATTGATAGGTGGAAACAACGTATAAAATTATCTGATGGTTCTATCAATTATGCCTTCTATGAAGGACAAATTTCGCAAGAAGCAAGTCCTCTTGTTGTTACTTTTATTCTAGATTTAATGAGTGGTAAAAATATGGCAAAAGGGACAAAAAGAGGTGCTAGGTCAAGTGCATGTTTATTTAATTATATCTATCGACTTGCTAATGTAATTAAACTCATGGAAGAGTTGAATAAAAAAAAATTGTTGCAATTTACTGAAGATGATACATTGAAATTTTTTAATGGATTAAGAAACGGGACTGTTTTGTCTCCATCGGGAAAAGTAATAACAGATGTGAAATCTTATGCAAAGATATTCTGTGCATTTTGGCGATGGTATATGCGAACTCATCGAGATAAAAATGTACCTGATATAGTTTCAAGTGTTGACACTTCAAATCACAATAAACCCCCGTGGATATATTTCACTTTGCAAGATGCTATCAAAATGGCTGATGAAAGTCCATCACTTTACTACAGAGCATTAATATTATTTTTATTTGATTCTGGTATGAGGGCTCCAAAGGAACTTATGAATGTTAGAGTAAAAGATATATCTCCAGTACCTGATACAAATTACTTAAATGTACAAATTAGAGATGAGACATCTAAAACCTTTGGCAGAAAAATAAAATTAATGATATGTTCTGATATGTTGAAAAAATATATTCAAACATCGGGAAAGCAATCCCATGATTTTCTCTTTGATAAAAGTTACAATGGAATGACTTCTCAAATAAAAAAATTAGGATATAAGGTTTTAGGAGTAGGTAAAGCAAAATACCTTAATAATAATCGCCTTTTAGTAACTGGTGGAATCACTATGTATGATTTTAGGCATAGTTCAGTATGTCATTATTTACCGATTTACAAATCTGAAAATCAAATGAAGTATAGATATGGTTGGAAAAAGGCAGATATGATTCATTATTATTCTGAATTTATGGGAATGAGAGATACTATTACAGATGAAGACATTATTACGGGAGCTTCAAAAACTCAATTAGAAATGGATTTGGAAAGGGAAAAACAAAAAGTAGCATTATTACAA
>JBLKON010000083.1:0-4122 GCA_047602725.1 Candidatus Woesearchaeota archaeon | reverse complement strand
CAGATAGACAAGGATTGAGACATTGTGCATATATTGCCAATGATTATGGACAATGAAACAAGCATTAACGCAATCAGTTTTAGTTACGGTTGTTATTACATTAGTTGTGTTGGCGCTTTGTATGTATTTGTTATATCATTTTAGTGGAATTGGTTATGGGGTGCTAGATATTATACCATGGTCATGAAAAAAGGCTTAATACAAGCGGAACTTGCCAAGTGGGGAATTGCTCTTTTTGTGTTATTAATTTTAATTATTTTAGCCGGTAATTTATTGGGAAATATTTGGAAAAGTTCTAGTGTAATTAAAGAAAAAATGTTTGATTCTGATGAAGGAGAGTTTAAAGTGTATGAGGCACCAGTTGAGTTAGGTGTCCATTTAAATCAACATACTTTATACAAAGCTTGGGGGCAAAAATACAGTTTTATTGATGGTAATTTATATTCAATTGCTAATCGTACAGATTATCAACGTGATTTATATAAACTTATGATAATTGATGATTATGAGAAATTTACAAAGTCTCATGGAGAAGAGGATTTAACTGACATACCTAATAGACAGTTGTCTGCTGCTCAATTGAGAGCATCTGCTTTAATTACAAAGCATGGTGATGTTTTTGACTATTTACCAGTTCCAATATTTGATAGTACTGGTCGTTATGATGGTGGTAGAGAAATACTAAGATTAAAGAATTGGATTTTAAGCAATAATGATGAATTTGATAAAATAGCTTACAATACTTTAGCAAAAAGGACACAAGATCAGATTAGAAATCAAAATATTCAAATAGAAAATTTAGCAAGTTTTCGAAATTATCTTATAGAAAAGTATAAAGAGGATTCATAATGAAAAAAGCAGGATTAGAATTAGAAACGATTGCAAAAGCAGTTATTATATTGGTTGTCATCATTGTAGTTATTGTTATATTTTATCAGCAAATGAGTAAATCTTCAAGTGGAATATCGGATACTACTACAAATACTAAGTTAGAAGAGTGTATGGGGAATTTAGCAGACTGTAATCCTTTTGAACAAAGTTCAATAGGTTGGTTATTACCGTTCTTATTAATAAGACGAAAAAATGAAGAAAGCTAATGTAACTGGAAATGTATGGTGGATTGTCTTAGAACTTATTTTAGGTTCACTTCTTGCTATAGGTCTTTTGTTTTTAATTTTTACTTTTATTCGTTCTTTTTTTCCTCAACCTGAAAATTTAGGAGATTTGAATAACATTAATCGAATGGTTTTAGAATTACAAAAAGAATTAGGAGAAAGGCAGGAAATTAGTACTGTTATTCGTGTAGATATGAAAGGGGCTGAATATATACGTAATAGAGATAATAATCAATTGTGTTTGGTAACTGTTACAGAGCAAGGAGGTCCTCAGTTTTCTCATTGTAGAAGATATCCTAATTTGGAGGTTGCTAATATAAACATAGAGCCATATGCACATATGTGTGCAATAAAGGATAATACAGGTTCTTTAATTAATCCATTTAATTGGGTATCCTCATTTGCTAGTTCTATTGATAATCCTCCACAGGAACCATATACTTATGTACAACTACGTGAATGGTTTGATGTATCAAAGGGATGGAGAGATATTGAGCTAAAATGTCCACAAGATTATTCTTTTAATATTTCAATTCGAAAAAATAATGGAAGAAGTATTTTATCTATTGAGGAATATTCATGAACCTTCAAAACATTCTTTTTAAATATGTCTTTATGCCTCTATTTGTTTGTATTTTTGGTATAGCAATTATTTTTGCAGTTGCTCAGGCAACGCATCCTCAATTATATATAGCTCACTATGAAAATGTTATGCATATACAACAATTATTATTATTAAATCCACTGTATACATCACATTATCATTATGTATTTACATCACAAGATTCTTCATTTACTGTTAGAATAAATGCAACACATAGTAATTTAACAGCTAGAGATAAAACATCCAGGTTAGAGGCATTATATCTGTCTTATGGAATACCCTATAAAGCTAATACCATGTATGGGTTTGTTATGCAAAATAATACAGTACGTTTTGAACAAAGGGTAAATAAACCTAACTATGTTTTTTCCTTAAAAACACTGGATGTTCCTAGTGGTTTTTCTTCTCTTTTTGATGATACAGACGGTATCCCTTTGTTTCTAGAATATGGACCATTGGATTATATAGCAATTTATGGAGATAAAGCCTTATATGATTATGCGCAAAGTAAACAAGTACCAAGTATATTTATAGACGATGATGAGAGTAAGGTTGTGTATTATTATCATACAGAATTCGAAACATTTATGCCATTTTTAGGAGGTTTTGCATGATAGGAGCAGAATTATTATATTACATTATTCGTATTATATATGTTGGTATAGGCTTAATGTTTTTGTTTAGCTATGTTGCAACAGCTACACCCATTCACTCTCAAGAATACTTAACTATTTCTCATGTGTATTCATTAGTTGCACAAGATGTTTTAAGTAGAGATGTTTTTCAAGAAGATTATTCTTTTGATGGTAGGAGATATGGTATAAAAATCGAATTATTATCTACAGATTATCAAGTAGAAAAAGTTACTTATTATAATAAAGAATATTATTATAGGTTTGCCGATATTGCTGGTCATAGATACCATTTGATGCGTGGTAATTTGTATTACAATCAAAGTCACATGATAGAACTATCTATAGTGGTGCCTAGATATGGATAAAAAAGGATTTATTGAGGGATTGACTATTACATTAGTTATTGTGTTAATGTTTTTATTTATACTTGTATTAATGGTTACAAGGACTTTTGACAATACAGATAATATTGTTCGTGTTGCTAATGATCAAACTGTTGTATTTTGGGAGTGGCATACGTATTTAAGAAATAATCCAGAAGTTGCAAATGAATTAATTTCTCATTTTTATTTTATGGAAAAACACTATCCTCGTGAATTATTTAGCCACAAGGAATTACAAAATATTGTATCTGATTTTTTGCCTCAAAATACGCAAGCTAAGATGTTTTTTTATACATATGAATATGGAAAAAATTATGTTGATTATAGTAGAGGTGGATGTCCTGTTTACAAGCCATACGGTGTTATTATTCCCTTTAGTATTTTTTATGAAAATGAATTAAAAGAAATGGTGGTCTTATTATGCTAACTAAAAAAGCTCATGTATTTGACTATTTATTCATTATCTTTTTTATGATAGCTCTTAGTATTGCAATACTTAATCAGGTTAAAGTTAATGAAGTAGGTTATGACACCAAAGCACTTGATATTATGCAAGCATATGAAATAGAAGTAACTGCATTAGATGTTTTTGTCAAAACACAACAACCTGTTGCATATGATATTCACACACCTTGTGGTAAAAATGTATTATTTCATACAGAAACTCTTCAAAATTGTACTTCTCAATTTATTTCTTCTTATCTTCAAAAATATGTTCCTCCCGGATTTGTAGCTATGCTTGATGATGATAATCTAATAGTGCATTCTTTATATCCCGTAATATCTACGAGTTTTGCAGCTACACCCGTAGAGCGTACTAGTCTTTTAGAATGGTTTTTTCAATATGAAACTGTAGAATTAAGAAAACACCTTCAACAGCGATCTATTGAGCGAAGTTATCCTATTCCTGAATCATTACAATTTACTCTTGATGCAATTGATACCTCGTTTGAAGAGTACGAATCTTTAAAGAAATGTACATTAAGTGCTCAAAACATGACAGCAGTAAAGGAATGTGAGCCTTATGGTTTTTCCGTTCGAGTTAACCCTCTACACGAAAAAGACACTTATGATATTGACTATATGTATCATAAAATGATTATTCGTCAACATGGTGTTTTTCTAGAAAATTTCACTTATGAAGCACCAATGCAAACATGAGAATTTACATAAAAAACAACACCACTGGAACAAGTAAACATCCCATCAGAAAATGACGACCAACTTCTAGATGTACAGCAAGAAGACCAAGTATAGTTCCTGTTAGTATACAAAGCACACCAATCCAACTGTCAAAAACAAAACTCATACCAAAAATTGCACTTATAATACATATCGTTAATACTTTTATAGGAATGCGGTGTATGTGCTGAGCAATATGTTTT
>JBLKON010000082.1:0-4128 GCA_047602725.1 Candidatus Woesearchaeota archaeon | reverse complement strand
TATATATTAAAACTGAATGCGATCATGCCACCGTGTCTATTGACCGGTGGTCAGCATTCAGCAAATTTGTTTTGACACTATAATACACAAAATAGCATTGTGATGAATCTATGAGTGAAGAACCCCAAAAAAATGATGATGTATTTACCGTATTAAGCGAGTTTTCAGGTACCACAAAATCTTTGTTTTCTGAATTTGTAACTCAAATTAAGGATGTTAATAAGCGTTCCAAAATTTTAGCTATTAATGCGTCTATTGAAGCAGCACGTTCAGGTGAGGCGGGTCGAGGTTTTGCAGTAGTTGCTGATGAAATGAGAAAATAATTGCATGAGCTACCTCCAGCTAAAGCAAGGAGGTATCAACCGCTCATGCAATTTAGATTAATTTCTTCTGGGCTAAAGCCCAGCTATTATTACTAATATATTTTTCAACAATTTGTGCACTCACTGTTCCCACACTTCTAAACATTGCGCCACGGCTCCAAAAATGTTTATATCGTTTTAATGCTACATGTTTAGATCTTATATAATATGATGTTCCTCCTTTAATAGTTGCTATACTCCTATTAATTGAGTATTTGGGAGGACTTGAAATAAATAAGTGTACATGATCATCCATTATTTCATATGTAAATAATTCTATTTTATGTCGTGCACATATCCAAACAATTGCATCTTGCATCAACTTGCGTTGATGCTCCTGCTTAAAAACAGGGTTTCTATATTTGGGTATCAAAACGACATGATACCAATTTTGACCGACTTGATGTCGAAAACTTTTTAGTTTAGAGTTCTCACTATTCATTTGCTTACATCTCCATGCAACTCGACATTGCATGAAATGGCACAAGAAATTGTGCCTTTATAATTATTTTAGAATAAATAAACCCTAAAGGGTTTTCCACTTGACCTCTCGCTAAAGCGTGCTAAAGCCTAGAGGTATCGTGGAGCCTAAATTTTAATGAGAAAGTTATCAGAAGAAACGTTAAAATCAGCGCAACACATGGAAGAAAAAGCGCATGATTCGGCTGAAAACATTAAAAAAATAACGCTGGAGTTGGCTAATAATGTAACGGGAACAAGGTTATCAGATTTAGCGTTAACTAATATTGAATTAATTGATAGAAATTTGTATGAACGATCGTGTGATGTGCGATGGTGGGCAACAGATAGTAGTGTATGGAATGCACTCAAAAGTGATGCGACTCAACAAGATAAGGATTTTGCGTGTAAACGATTAGGTGTTATTTTAAACGCTTATACGGTGTATTTTGATATAGTAGTGTGTGATTTGCAAGGTACTGTTATTGCTAATGGAAGAAAGGAACAATATGCTTCTATTGGCATGAATGTAAGAAGTAGTGATTGGTTTTCTGTAGCAATTACGCAAAATTCTGGAGATGAGTATGCATTTGCAAGCGTTCACAAAAGCTCTTTGGTAAACAATGAGCGTGCTTTGATTTACGCCTGTACTGTTAGACAAAATGGAGATGTGAATGGTAGAGTGTTAGGGGTGTTGGGTGTCGTCTTCAGATATGATGCATTAGCACAAACCATTATGCATAATACCCCTTTACTTGCTAGTGAAAAAGATAAAACACGTGTATGTATTATTGATGAAAGTGGTACAGTGTTAGCAGATTCTGAAGATAAAGTCTTAGTTGAGACATTAGATATTGAAAATAAACGACTTCTTTTAGCTGAAAAGAAAAATCATGTCGTTACCAAAGTGAATGGAAAAACAGTATTAGTTGGTCATGCGCAATCTCCTGGATATGAAACCTATAAAACCGGTTGGCATTCAATGTTAATTCAGGATGTATAGGTAACACTTAAATATAGCTTGCGATTTTATAGTACTATGCAAGACATTATTACACAAGTTACACGAAGTGACATCTATAAACAATGGGCAACACAAGATTCTTTTTTGGTATATGTGATGTGTACCTATGTCAATAATACGTATGAAGGTTGGCATGTGGGATTTTCTAAGGGTACTGATGTCGTTGATTTTGTGGTGCATCCGCAAGTGGCATTGCAAGAACAAGGAGAGCCTATGCATCAACAACAAGTGTATCCGGTTTGTGTAGAAGATACTGTTCCTATAAGTGTTATTATAACTGCAGTCAAAGAATTTGCACAAACACAGTATAGTAATCATCCACTTAGTAGAATGTTTTGTATCTATCATATAGTTGATGGACAACCTAGTTGGGATGTTACTGCTATTAGTATGACGCTAAAAACCATTCATTTTCGTTTAGATAAAGATGCTACGGTTATAAAGGATCAGGTAATAGATTTATTCAAATTTGATAAAGGATTTAATAGTGGCCAGTAGATTGAAAGGTTTGTATATAGAATAATACACAATTTGACAAAAGGATCATCGTAAATGAAAAAATACATTTATAAAAGGTTATTTATTCATATCGTTATTGGGCTCGTAGCTTAGTCTGGACAGAGCGTCCGGCTTCGGACCGGAAGATCGGGGGTTCGAATCCTCCCGAGCTCATATTTGTATAGAGTGTTTTGGTTAAACAGCTTTTTAGCAAAAAACCTGGGAAAAGTGCGGCTTCGCTATTTAAGTTAATAGAACGTAATTAATTATCATTATACATTTTATATCTTTCATGTTTTGGTCAAACAGCTTTTTAGCAAAAAACCTGGGAAAAGTGCGGCTTCGCTATTTAAGTTAATAGAACGTAATTAATTATCATTATACATTTTATATCTTTCATGTTTTGATCAAACTTTTGGTTAAAAGTTTGGTGGTGACTCCTCCCGAGCTCATTGTGTGTATCAATGTTATTTTAGTTACATTTTATGAAAAATTTGAGATGTGTATTGTCAACATAATTTTGTAATAAGTAATATTAAATAAAAAAATTAATAAGAAAAATTAACTATACACAATATTAGCATCAGCACGTAATGATTCTACATGTTGCTCAATAAACATTTGTTCTTGTTCTTGTATCAGTATAGCAAACAAATCTTGTTCAACTTCTTCAAATGTTTGATTGCTTAATTCATTAGCATACATATCATACAATTCTTGAGCTTCTTGTGCAGTTGCTGTAAAATTTTGCTTACTTAACATATCTTCTAAGTACAGTTGTATAGCAACTTGTTGAGCATATTGTTCAAGTTGTTGTTCAAAGGATATTCCCATTGTACTTAATTGTTGTTTGTAATCTTCAACATTAATACCTTGTAATGTTAATTGTTGTTCAATATCTTGTTCAACTTCTTGAGTAGTTAGTTCAAATCCTTGTTGAAGAGCAATTTGTCCTAATAGTTCAATATTAATGAGTTGTTCTAGTGACTCTTGCTCATTCATTTGTACTCCTTGTTGCATAAAAGATTGTTGAGCCATAATGACTTCGTCACTATAAATAGGAACTCCATTAACGGTTGCCATAACTTCTGATTCTACAAGAGGAGTTTCAACTATAAAAGGTTCTTCTTGTTGCGTGGGTATTTGTTGTTCAAACGGGTCTTGCTGTGTTGGCATTTCTTGTTCTGGTATATCATATGATGTACATGCAGCAAGTACTAAAAGACTTAGAGCAAACATAATGTATACTATTTTCTTTTGAAATTTCATGGTATATATGTGAGAGAAATCATCTTATTTAAATATTGTGTAACAATTTTTTTTTGCAAACATTGACTAATAACAGGCTTTGCTACCTAAGTTGTGCCAATGTGTATCTTTTTAGTGTATATTTTTTATCAAACTTTTGTTAAACAATTTTTTTAAACATTACGTTCTTTAGAATTAAATAGGGTAGTTGCAGTTTTCCTAGGAAATTGTTTGCTAAACAGCTGTTTTTCTACATTAGGTTATATCATCTCATCATCTTTATAAGAATCTAAATGAGTAACCTCATCAACATGTTGATTCACCTGCTCTTTGAGTTGTTGTGCAATAGCTTGACCTACTACATGACTTAATGTCTCAATAGAAGATGCTTGTATTGCACCAACGGTTTGTAAACCATTATTATATAATATACGTGCACGTTTACGTCCAATTCCTTTAAAGCGTAGTAGTGGTAATAATTCTTCTTTTACACCATACTTACATCGAATACGTACATGATACCACTCTTTTTTGTGC
>JBLKON010000081.1:0-4220 GCA_047602725.1 Candidatus Woesearchaeota archaeon | reverse complement strand
ACTTACCTGATATGTGTGATTCCACAGATACCACCCCAGAATTTCCTAACGGATTTAATCCAAAACTAAGAGGTAACATCACTAGAGGCACACAATTTTATCAAGACGCCTGTTTGTCACCTAACCATTTAATGGAATACTTTTGTGGTACTGGTGTGTTTGCAAGAATTATTGAGTGTACCTGTCAAGATGGTGCTTGTTTAGATGAACATAAAAGTACTAATTTTAGAGGTACTATTTTGACCAATGATATGGTTATTAGGGAGTGAAGTTCATGCATCTTTGCAATATAGTGATAGACATCCAAATGTTTTTAAACTTCATACTACTTACTCTTTTTTAGGATGGGTAGGAAACTGTCGGTATGTTGTAGCAATACAACAAGCTGAGGAAAGTCCACTCACTACAACAACGTTGCTTGACGCAAGTCAAGATGCAGTAATGCATAGCAACCGCACAGAAACGATACCCCTTTTGTAACGCAATGAGGTACGCGAACACAAAGGTGACTTTGTTGGAGATAACCTACCGAGTTTGTACAAAAGAATGGCTGAAACGACGAGCCTCAACGGGTGCAAGTCATTATGACGCTTAGTTGAATGTTTCCCTTGCTTGTTTGATATCAAAAGCAAACAGAAAGTGGCTTATTCCCATCCTACCTATATGTTTGTTGCATATATTCAAAAAAAGCTTTTATCTTATGATAATATTCAGAAATAATATCTATATTGATTTCATGTTGCTTTGCATTAGGAAAGGTACTAGTCATGGTCACATGACGCCTATACTCTTGACGTTTTTCATAAGGAGCATGCATTAATTGTCGTAAAAATGCGTAAAACTCCATATGTTCCATCAATTGTGCATCATCTTTATGTAATTTTTTAAGTGCTGCAAGTTTCAAAGAAGGAACGGTTGGTTTTTCAAAAATCTTTTGCTGTGCTTCAGCTTGCGTTAATAAATCTTCAAATATAAAATCATAAGCATTTAACATACGTTGAATAATATTACGAATAACATCTACCGTTCGTGTATATTTTAAACTTACATAAATAAGATGATCAATACGTTTAATTTCATTAAGTGCACGCTCGAACCCAGTAAGTTCTTCATCATACATCATCATTGCGCATCACGTAATTCCATAATAGCAGCTGCTAAATCACCATTATGTTTTTTAATCATTGCTTGAGCATCTTGAGTACTTACACCCGTTTGTTCAACCACTGTTTGTATATCTTGTTGGTCAATATGTAGTTCTGTTTCTATGGCTTGCTGCTGCGCTTCGCCAATAACTTGATACATTTGTTGTCCCATCATGTTTACTTTGCTTACCTGAGGGTTTTGTATCACCAGTATATAATCATCACACTTCATAATGAGTTCTTTTACAGGTATTTCTTGCTGTTGAATACCCATCTTTTTCATCATTTGTTGAGCCTGTCTACTATTCATACCTGGAATCATTGCATTCACCTACAACACCAAGTGAATTAAGAGCAGAAGAACAATAACGGCAATAACTAATGCAATCACATGCATAGGAGCTATTTGCACCTTAGATTTTTCTTCTCCGTAGTACGTAGTTATACCTGCTGTAGAACTGGGCATATTCACTTGATTTTTAGCCATTTATTTAGTTAGTAACAACACGTTTATATAGTTTGTGGATAACGATTGTGAAGTTCACTCAAAACCATACTTTTGTTTCTATTACAAACAAAAAATAAGAAAAGAACTATGTATCATCAAACTACTTTAAAAATAAAGCACAATCCAGCTCAAAACTCACTATGGGATAACTTATTTGCCAAGCATCTAACACCTTTGGATGTATTTCTCCCACATGGCCTACCACTTGCCCATCATACAGTATATCTGCACAACGTCCTTGAATATAACAAGAAAGGGTACTAGGTTGATAAGTTACCTCTTTATTCAAAGCTTGCATTACACTTTGTACAACACTTTTCATATACGTAAACGTTACTTGTTTGTCACACAGTAAACCACCTACATGTAATGCAGTACGTGACAACACATCTTTGGAAGCATCTGGCACAACAACTTCATTACATTCAAAAATAGATAAGGGTAAACTTTTTTGTCTATTATACATAATCACCTTTAACAATTCAGGGGTAAGCCACGTACGCACCATGTTAATATGCTGTTCTGCGCTATACCCTAATTTCATATGGTCTTGTACGTCTATATCCATTTTATTGTATTGATCCTTACTGTCCGTTAACAATAATGTACACACTTGTGTAAACCCTAACCCAATCATATGGTTGCTTATGTGCTGTTTTAATTCTTGACTTGGCAATACCGATGCATACGTCGAACTTTGTGGTAATTGTATGGGAATATTGTTAACACCATACGCACGCACTATATCATCAATTACATCAATATCATGCCAAATATCAGTACGAATACAAGGCACTTCAAACGTCAAATCAGTATCTGTTACCTGTATATTGCTATACATCATTTTTTGTAATAAACTAGCGTATGTTTTAGTATCTAACCCTAAACCTGTTACTGCTTCAATAGCTTGTAACGATAGTGTTCTTACTTGTGGTGCTAACAGAGGAGTTGTAAACGTTTGTTGAGGATACTGCATGGTTACTTGCTGTATAGTTCCTCCCATGTCAGCAAACATATACACTAACATATTGAGCATTTTACTTAATGCTTCTTTGTCATGTCCACTACATTCAATAAAAATATCTTTGGTAGTTGTCGTTACTCTTCCTGATTCATACGAATTAATAATAGGAGGCATACTTAATATGCGTTGTTGTGCATCAATAAAATATGGATATACATTGTTGTTGAGCAAATGTCCATATTGTTTTCCTGTAGGCGTTGTTTGTAAAATGTCTTGTGCACTCATAACCGTTGGTCCATCTAAAGGTCTAAACGAAATGTCGCTTTTTGCATCAAACGTTACTGGAAATGCAATGTGTTCCATAGGATAAATGCCAATAGCAACTTTTTTACGATTTCTACCAAACGTAGCATGAATTTTTTCTTGTACTGCAATAACTTCTTTGAGTTGTTGTTCACTAAAATCAAGGTGTTGCACAACCGCACACATCGTATAGGGGCGTACGTGTTCAACGTGCGAAGTTACCTCCACTACATACGAAGAAGGCTGTGCACTATAGGTGGATATTGCTATACCCCAATATGCTTTAAGTACGCGTGCCAATCCATATAAAGATACCATGTCACATCGTTCAGAGGTAATATCTATAGTAAGTGTATCTTGTTGTACGCCGTCAAGTTCCATTCCTAAATCAAAAAGTACCATTTCTAATTCTTGTACACTAAACGACTTTCCTACAAGTTGTTGTAGTTGTTTATAACTGATATCTATTTTTACCATGTTATCTTCTTTGTATGGGATACGTGCGTAACCAATCTATATCTCCTGTTGCTCCTAAAATATCACGAATATTATCTTTTTGGTATAAAATCATAGCTAAACGCTCTAAACCCAATCCCCAAGCAATCACTGGCTTAGTAATACCATAAGGCGCTAATGATTCTGGTCTAAACATCCCTGAATTAATAAGTTCTAACCACGATTTTTTTTGTTCATCATAATACATAGCTTCCAGTGATGGTTCGGTATACGGGTTATATGTTACTTTGAATCTAATATTATGAATACCTAATTTAGCATAAAAGGTTTTAATAAATCCCATTAAATGTTGAATCGTTAAACCATCTTGCATAACAAACCCTTCTACTTGATGAAATTCTGGTAAATGTGTTGCATCAATAGCTTCATTTCTAAACACACGTCCTACATAAAACTGTTTAGCAAAAGCTTTTTTTCCAACACCCTGCTCATAAAAAAAACGATAGGTAGTTGCAGTTGTGTGTGTGCGTAACAATAATTGTTTGGCTATGGTTTCATCCCATGTATATCCATATCCTTTTGAGCCTGTTTTACCACCATGTTCATGTACATCTTTAACCTGTTGCACTAATGATGCATCAGGAAGTGTTCCACTATACGGCAAATAAAACGTGTCTTGTTGGTCTCTGGCTGGATGGTCTTGAGGAATCCACATGGAGTCTAAACACCAAAACGCGGTTTCAATCAAAGGACCTTGCATTTCTTCAAAACCCATTTCAATAAAAATAGTGCGTATAAGTTGTATAATTGCTTCAAAAGGATGAAGTCTTGCTGGTAACAATGT
>JBLKON010000080.1:0-4332 GCA_047602725.1 Candidatus Woesearchaeota archaeon | reverse complement strand
TTTTGAGTATGGACAAACGCTGGGATGTGATGCACCAACATTAGATGTAAGTAAGTTTGATGCATTTTTGTATATTGGTGATGGTTATTTTCATCCTAAAGGAATTGTGATGAACAACACGTTACCAGTGTATATTTATAATCCCGTTGAACAAAAAATTGCGTTATATGATAGATCAGAAGTAGAGTGGATGCTTAAACGTAAAAAAGCAGGCATCAGTTCTTTTTTAATGTATGATTGCATAGGGTTATTAGTTTCTTTAAAATCAGGACAAAATAGGTATGTGCTTTTAGATAAGTTGAAAAAAAAGTTTCCGGATAAACAGTATTATACCTTCATTTTTGATTCTATTGATTATAGTCAGTTAGAAAACTTTCCTTTTATTCAAGTGTGGGTCAACACTGCTTGTCCACGTATAGGTTTAGATGATACCAATAAAATTGTTAAACCGGTTGTTAATATTATTGATTTATTAGAACTTAAAATGTAACATATATTTATATATGTACAATATACGTGAGTGTATATGATTCCCAAAAGTATAGCAATTATTATTATTGTAGTCTTAATTATTAATTTAATTGCATTAGCAGCGCGTTGGGTTACTCCATTGCAATTTTGGATTATTTTAGGATCATTTTGGTTATTATTGTATGTATATAAGCGAATGTTTCTCATTTCTTAAGAAAATGGTGGAAAGATGAAAAAAATGAAATTGGTTTGTTTTGATATGGATGGTGTTTTATATAAAGATATTAATTTTAGAATGTCTTTACATAAAGCTCTTGGCACATTAGAAGAAGGTAAAATATTAACTAAGAAGTATTTGCATTCTGATTATAATCGCCTAATTCAGGAGGTTGTGGGAAATTTGTGGAAAGATAAGGAGACAGGTCCGTATTTTTCTTTGATTAATTCTTTGGAATATAATGAAGGGATTGATATCTTATTTAAACACATTAAAGAAAAAGGATATTTAACGGCTATTATTACTGCATCAACCCTTGATGCTGCTAGAAGAATTCAACGTGAATATGGTATTGATTTTATTTTTGCTAACAGTTTAGGTATTTCTAATAATAAATTTAATGGAACATTTTTTGGATTAATTGAAGAGGGATATCTAAAAAAGCAAAAAATAGTTAAACAATTAGCTCATATATTAGGTTTAGAATTATCTAATGTAATTTTTATTGGAGATAGTGATAATGATGTTGAGGCAGCTTCAATAGCTGGTACATCTATTGCTTTTAATGCAACATCTGATCAATTACGTGCTGTAGCTACTCATATTGTTGATACTGATGATTTGTCTAATTGTATTAGATATATTTTGTGATAAAACAGAAAATTTAAAAAAATGGTGGACCCGACCGGATTTGAACCGGTGACCTTCGCCTTGTAAGGGCAACGTTATAGCCACTAAACCACGGGTCCTTATAACGTTACAAAATGCTATCTGTTTTTAAATATTACTATTTGGATAGAATTAATTTTATAAAGTGTATGAGATTATATTACAATATGGAGTATACAGCAAAAAGTGTTATTATCGGTCGTCATCCTCGCGAAGATAAAGATGATGAGTATAAAACGCTTATTATTCGTTTATATGACGTGAATGAAGCACATAAACAAGTCGATATTTTTCCTATGAAAGAAATTATTTTACGTAATGTAGAAAAGGTAATTTTAGAAGGAAAACATCCTATTTACTTCTTAGAAGGTAATGATTTAATTTGGCCAGTTATTCAACATATTAGTATTGAACAAAAAGCACATAAAGTGTTTGTTGATGTCCGATAGTTACTCCTTTTTTTCTTTTGTGTAAACCGTATGTTTATTATCAAGTTATGTTATTTAGTAGGTATGGGTAAAAAAACACAATTGTTAGTTACTACGGGTTTTTTGAGTGGTGTGTGGTTAGGATATATGTATAGTAATGCATGGCAAACCATACGTCCAGTTACATTAAGTCATGTTTCTCAACCTCAGTATATGTCAGTTACTGCATATAATATAAGTCAATTAGAGCGTTTTTTGGAGGGATATTATGAAAGGTAGTGGATGTTTAGTGGGTTTATTAATGCTTGGTGTTGGATTTTATGGAGGCTATAGTTGTCAGTTACAACAATCTTATCGAGTGAAGAGAACGTTTCAAGGATATGTGTTACAAACGCCTACTCAGCAATTGCCCATAGAAGGTGAGCAAGTGGGAAGTCTTGACTATCGTGTGCGTGGTATTTTGCAAGCAAATCCTAAGGAATTAGAAGATGTGTTACAACGGATAAAAGCAGAACGATAAACCCTGGGAATGTTCCCAGGGTAGTACGGTAGGGTTAGTACCATAAAAAACCTACCTAGGCCTTTTTTGCAAAAGACCTAAGCAGGAAAAGAGGTGATTAGTAGGTGTACCCATAGGTATATACTAATATATACTGTAGAGTAGTGATTCTTATATATAAATGTTTTGGTAATTTTGTTATTTTTGAGTGGTATAATAGTGTGTATTTATTTTTTATATAAAAAATATATTAGTTTGTACATCGTGTATGTGTTTTTAGGGCTTGTAGATAGTACACCTATTACATATCAAAAAATTCACTTATTTCTTGTAGATCTTGTGAAACTATAATATTCATATCAGGAGAAAAACATTGTTTGTATTGTCCCCACAAAAAGCGTTCATCCATATAAATAATAACTCCTTTATCGGTTTCTGAACGAATACAACGTCCTGCATTTTGCATAATAGTATTGAGTGCTGGATAAATGTAACCATATTCCCATCCACGACCATATACTTCTTGGTAATAAGCAATGAGTTGTTGCATTTCTAAATTGGGTTTTGCCAGTGGTAGTCCAACAATAATAACACCTTGTAAAAATTCGCCAGGTAAATCAATACCTTCGCCAAAACTACCTGAAGCTACGGCGTACAGCACACCACCGCTTTGGTGTTGTGATTTAAATTGTTCTAATAGTAAAGCACGTTGTGTAGGATCAAAACCAGATTTTTCCCAAAACACCGTTTTACTTGTTTGTATAAGTGCACCGATTGCTTGTTGAAGTGCATAACTAGGAAAAAAGATAACAGTGTTACCTGGAATATCACGCAGTGCGTTGGTGATGAGTTGAGCAATTTTTTCATATTCTTGAGTTGTACGTGTTGAAAATTTAGTAGTGATACTAGGGCATACGATATGTAAAGCGTTTTGTGTAGGGAAATTTGATTCACATAATAATAACTGTGCATCTTGTCCCATACCTAACGTATCTTGATACATTTGTAAAGGAAGAAGAGTTGCTGACATACCTATAACACTGTGGCAACTCTCTACAATAGGCTCGCTAATAATAGCAGGATCTAAACATTTGAGTGAGAGTTGCATAGTGGGTTGTTTTCTTGTATAATCCATACCAAAAATGCGAGTAAAACCTGTGTCGTATTTTGTCCAGCTTTCCATAAACTGAGCAACACCATGAATATAACTTTGTTTATTTTCTTGTTGTGCAACATACATATATAACATTTTGAGTGCTTCATTGTAGGGCATGTCAAATAAAGAGGTAAAAAAGTCTTTTGGAACAACACGTTCTTGGATGTCATTTTGATCAATAAATTCTTCAAATGTGTATAATATGTTTCGTAAGAGGTCAGCTATCGGTTCATTTGCTTCTTCAATAGCACGTCGTAACATAAAAGTCGATAATTTTTGTCCATACCATTCTTTGATACGTTTACCTAAGTTATGCGCTTCGTCAATAATAACAATACAGTCAGCACTATCTGTTTGTATACGTTTTAAAAATGTATCTCGAATACGATCATGAAATATATACGAATAATCGCCTATAATAAGTTCAGTTTGGCGTGCTGCGAGTGCTGCAAACTCATAGGGACACCATTGTTGTTGATAACCAATTTGTATAGCATCTTTGGGGTCAATAGTTTGTGTTGCTTGTGCATACTCTTCTGCTTCATGTTCTTGTTTGCGTATGTGTTTGAAGTAGGAACATTTTCCTTTTTCTCTAGCAAATCGACAGGCATGATAAAAATCTTGTTGAGCAAGGACATCATCATGAATACACATATGTTGTTTTCCTACCATATCAACTATGCGTACATGCAGTTTTTGTGCAGTTTGGCGTGCCATAATGTGTTGTGTTTGTCTGGAGGTAAGAAAAAAAACTTTTTTTTGGTGAGTTTTTGCGTATTGTAATGTAGGGTATAGTGCTGCAATTGTTTTTCCAGAACCAGTTGGTGCATGAATAAGTGCGTTTTGTTTATTGTTAAGTGTTTGGTTAATAGTAGCTATTGTTTTTTGTTGT
>JBLKON010000079.1:0-4332 GCA_047602725.1 Candidatus Woesearchaeota archaeon | reverse complement strand
CAAGATATTTTAGGTAGAAAAAGTATTTATTGTTATCCATCTGGTCAATAGACCAGAGGAATTCTCAGCTTAAAAATGCATTCAAATATGAACCTAGAACATGCAATACAAAAGAATACGCTCTATCTATAATGTATATACGTAATGGTATATCATATACACTACATAGTGGACCTTTATGCCGAATGCTTGGTTATCAATCCCCTTCATTACCATAAGACTACTACCTTGTATATAACAAACTGTCATAATCTTTATAAAAAAAACTCAGCAAAATCACTATATGCGTTTTGAGGAATTAATACAACAACAAGCAGACGCTTTTTTTAAGCACATAACTCCTAAAACGAAAATACGTATTATTAGCCATTTAGACGCAGATGGCTTAAGTTCTGCAGCTATTTTAGTGAAACTTCTTCAAAAATACACGTTTAAACTAAGTATTGTTCCTTCTTTAAATGAAACAACAGTCTTACAGCACGAAACTGACCAAGCGTTTATTATTAGTGATTTAGGAAGTGGGCAACTCTCGATACTAAATAAGCTTAACAAACCAACGCTGGTATTAGACCATCACGAAATAGAAAATACTACGCTTAAAGATCACCTGTATCATATCAACCCACGCCTAGTTGGTTTAGACGGCAATAAAGAAATTTCTGGAGCTGGAGTTGTCTATGCTTTAGCAAAACATTTACAACAACACTCGAGTGCTCTAGCAAAAATTGCAGTTATCGGTGCATTGGGTGATATACAAGACGATTTTATTGGATATAATGGTAACATTTTACAAGATGCACAAGTAAACATTCAACAAACGCTTAAAATTTATGGATTACACTCTAAGCCATTAGTCAAAGCACTCACTCATGGAGATTTATATATTCCAGGGGTTTCAAAAAATAGTGGTGGGGCTGAACGATTTTTGTTAGGCTTAGGTATTAGTACAAAATTAGGTAACGCACCTATCACGTATACTGATTTGACTTCTGGAGAAAAAGAAAAATTAATTGATGGTATTATTCGTAGACGTAAAGAGTGTGAAAACCCACAAGATATTTTTTGGAATACATATTTTTTAGATCATCAAAAAGATGCACGCGAAGTTGCAACCTTACTGAATGCTTGTGGACGGTTATCAAAACCATCTATTGGTGTAGGTATGTTATTACAAGATGATCAATATGTACGCTTAGCACATATTGTAGCTGATGCTTATAAAAAGAAAATTATTGATGCGCTTAAATGGTTTAAATCAGCAGATGAACAATTTGTTATAAAACAAGATAAATTGCTTATTATACGAGCAAAGGATAACATTTTAGATACCATGATTGGAACATTAGCTTCTATTTTAAGTAACGACAACAGTATTGAAGAAGGTACTGTTATTTTATCTATGGCTCACAGTACACACGACAAAACAAAAGTTTCTATGCGTGTAGCTGGTGATAAAACGGATTCTGATTTATCATCTATCATGAAAGATTTAATTGAAAAAATGGGTTGCGGACAATCTGGTGGACATGCCTGTGCAGCAGGTGCTGTTATTGATAGAAATAAAGAAGATGTGCTTATTAGTTTAGCACAACAAATGCTTATTGCTCAAAAGACGTAATATATTTTTGTACTTGAGCAAATGCTTCATCAAGTATGTGTTTACTATCTGCTTCCATAGTTAAACGCACTAAAGGTTCTGTATTTGATTTGCGAACAACAAACCAATATCCTTCTTGTTTACATAAAACACCATCAATACTCGTATCCCCCTTATATGTGTGCTCAATAGCTTCAATGAGTTTACTAGGATCTTTTACCTTAAAATTATGTTCACCACTTTGTACATACCTTTGATAAGGAGCAACAAGTTCACTCAATGGTTTTCCACTGTTGCTCAATATATTTACAACGTGTAACAATGTAAACAAAGCACAATCAGCATAATAAAAATCTTTAAAATAATAATGACCACTCAACTCTCCACCCAACTGAGCCTTATGATGTATCATTTCTTTTTGTATATATGAATGCCCAACGCGACTACGCACAACAGAGGTTACATCTTCTAAACACATAGATGCACGCAAATCAACAATAACCTTCTTAGGCTTCAATGTATCAGCCAAAAAAGCAAGTAAAATATCAGCACCTATAACAGTACCTTGTTCATCTACAAACACTATTCTATCAGCATCACCATCAAAAGCACAGCCAAAATCTACGGGATGTTGCTTTACCTGTTCTTGCACATATCGTATATTTTCAGGTTTTACGGGATTAGCTTCATGATGAGGAAAACTTCCATCTAACTCCCAATACAAAGGAATATAAGAAATATCAAGTGTATTTTCAGCAAAAAGTGCCATATCTAATCCTCCCATACCATTGGCACAATCAACAACAATACGTAAAGGTTGTTCCATACGTAAACGTTCAATAAAAAATCGTATATAAGACGAATGAATGTTTTTTTGCTCCACACTTCCTTGTTTTTTTTCAGGTGTACCTGTATACTGTTCAATATGTTGTAATCCATCTTCATAACTTAACGAAACTGCATCTTTAGCACATACTTTAATACCATTAAAACTAGCATCATTATGAGATGCTGTAACCATCAAAGAGCCATCTGCCTTATAATGCACATTGGCAAAATACGACATAGGTGTAGAACACACACCAATATCTATAACATGCACACCACAATCTTTGAGTGTTTGTATAAGTGTTTGAGCAATAAACTCACTTGAACTACGCATATCTCGTCCCACAACAACGGTATGGGGTTGCATTACATCAAAAAAACCACGAGCTATGTGTTGTACTACTTCGCTACTAAAATCTGCGTGTTTACCACGAATATCATATGCATGAAAAATTCCCATACAAAAAAAAAAGAATAAATGTTTATAACATTTTTTGTAGTTTAGCTTCAATTCTCTTAATTTCTTCTTCTAAACGATTAATTCCACTTACAGGAACAGTAACCGATTCAACCTGTTTAGCAGGTTTACCCTTTTTGTCTTTTTTTACTTTTCGTTTAGGTAATTGAGCTTCTGGTAATATTTTTTTTAATGTTAACACATTATTATGTAACTCAGACATAATTTTATGCAACTCATCACACTTTTTCTTTTTAGTTGCTCTATCTAGTTCAATACTATGCATGAGTTTTAAAGATTGTAAAATACCTTTAGAGGACTCTAATACATATCGATGTAACTCTTGATGATTAGTTACTCCAATATAATACGGCTGTACTACTTGTTTTGTCGTTGCCATGGTTATTCTTGCATTTGAAATAATGTTGAATCAATGAATTGTAACTTATTATTAATTTCTTCAACAGATTCTTTCCATTGAGAAATATGTTCATCTTCTTGCATTTTAAGACCTTCAATTTCATTCATTCTATTTTTAGCCTCATCTAACTTTGCTCGTGAACTTTTTAATAAATTAATAACTTCGTTATAATCATCTACTTTTACAAAAATTGGTCTATCGCTATCCATAATTTCACCTATCAAATATTTTCTTTTCAATCTCCATTAACTGTTTATGAATTGCCATTAATGTTGTTTCTTGTTTTTTATACAACGTGTTTTGAGACCCCACTAATGATTTTACACTATTATAATATTCAAAAATATGCTCTAAATCTTCTGCTCCTTGATCTAAATGATCATGCACCAATACATACTCATCAACATTTACAAACAAAGGTCCTTTTTTCCCCACTTGCATAGATGGATATGATTTTTGTTCGATACTAGGAACTTCCACTTCTTCACTCATATCTGAAAAACTAGGTACACTAATATCTTCCTGCTCATCCTGCCCTTCTACTGATACATCTTGTGGTGATGGTGCACTATCTTGATGAGAAGATGTTTCTACACTAGGTGCATCCACGTGTTCATCTAAATCTGGAAAATCTGGTAATGATAAATCGTCATGCATATCACCAGCATTTGATCCGGCACCATCTAAGTCTGGTAAATCTGGTAAGTGATCTTCTTGTTTACCTGTCTGTTGAGTATCTGATGCACTGGGAGCATCTGGAAGCTCCAGATCTGGTAAATCCGGTAAACCTGCATCTAATGTATCATTAGGTGATGAATTAACAGTATCCTTTGCTTCTGAAGGTGGCGGAGGCGGAGGCAAATCTAGCTCCTTATCTTTTTTCTTAAACAATCCCATAATCCCCATGCTTTAAAAAACACCTGTAGGGGTATATAATATTTCTCGAGTATTTCACAATAGTAACCCAAGTTTGACAGATAAATGAATTACCCAACGGAGCAAGCTCCGGGGTATCTAACTGAAATATAA
>JBLKON010000078.1:0-4364 GCA_047602725.1 Candidatus Woesearchaeota archaeon | reverse complement strand
GAATACGTGTTAGGTATAGGATATCCTTGTAAAAAGGTTATGTCTTGTTGTGTACTATTTATCAAGGTACCATTGAGAGCATATGTCAGAAGGTGAGTGTTGTTGGTAATATGTATATGAGTGCCATCATAAATAGCTGCTTGTGATCCTGATGGAATATGTTGTGGCCATCCGGATATATCTTGCATGTCTTTATCTTTTAGATACATAGTTGCATGTGTGTTATTGAATGTAGTAAATAATAAATATTCTGTGTTGTTGTGATATATGATACGTACACCATCAACTGCTGTTGCTTGTGTAAATGATTGTATGTTGGGATTTTCTAAAAAAAATATGGTATATTCACTTGTTATGTATTCTGTAGAGCCACAAGTGAAAATTGCATATACATCATATGTATTTTCATGCACAAATGTATAATTGATATATCTGTTTGTACTACCACTAGTTAACAAATCCCAAGTATTAGCAATTCTATAATAAACATTGTAATTAAATATATGACAATTGCTAGTTACATTAAAAAGAATAGATAAAGAATCTTGACTAAAGTTATGTGAAAAAGAATAATTAAACGTAGGTGTAGCATTAAATTGTAACATATTAAAGACATTTAATCGTTTACCAATTGGTTTATTCTCATCGATATTAATAATGTCAGATGTATCGTCTAAAAACCAACGTAAGCGTGTCATATTTGTTCCACTCTCATTAAACACATTTCCATATACTGATAAGTATAATCCTAAAGCTCCAGAGACTAAAGGAGTTGCCATGGATGTGCCATCTAAAGCATAATAATTATTAGGAGGTGCATATGGAAATGTACTCCATATATTAGTACCAGGAGCTGCAACATCAACCCAAGAACCATAGTTAGAAAAACCACTTCTTGTATCAGCTTGTGTAGTAGATCCTACTGCAATAACATTATCAAATCCAGCTGGATAAGCCATCTGATTGGTATTATTATTTCCAGCTGCTGCTACAAGAATATGTCCTTTATGTGTTGCATCATTCACAATATCTTCTAATACTTCATCAAGAATAGTACCTCCTAAACTCATACTAATAATATGAGCACCTTGTTGGGCTGCATATGTTATTGCATTACGCACATGTAGGGTATTAGAAACATAATGTGTCCCATTGAAAAAAAAAGCATTAATTAGCATGAGCGAACAGTTCGGACAAACACCAGATCCTCCTTGACTATTATTAAAATTTGCCCCGACTAATCCTGCAACATGTGTTCCATGGTATGAAGTATCAGTTATATCTTGAGTATTAGTTACCACATTCCACGTCGAATGAATTCGACCTTCAAATTCAGGATGGTTTGTGTTTACTCCTGTGTCAATGACAGCTATAATGACTTCATTACTTCCTGTAGTTATATCCCATGCATCAAAAGAATGAATAGTAGTATGAAACCATTGATAATTTGCACTAGCACTATCTAAAAATGGGTCATTATACATAGTTGTATAAATATAGTTAGGTCCAGCAACTTTTACACTAGGATCATTACGTAACTCAGCTAGTGTTTTTTCTATATTATCAGTTTGGATTACTTCCATAACCGTAGATGGAGCAATATCTTGTTGTACTCCTAAAGAACGAAAACTCATAACAGGTTGTTCACGAATAACGACTACTTCATCTACTTGTGCATACAATAACGGCATGCACAGTATGACCATAAGTAGAAGCATAACATGTTTCATGGTTTTTTAAAAGATTCAACTACTTTTTTGGCTTGCTCATCCATGGTAGGAACCGCTTGTGGCCCAACACCATAATACGTTTTTTCTACCATACCACCCCAAGAAAAATTTCCTTTTTCCATACGTACAGCAGTTTGTACAATTTCACCTAACGCAATTCCTTTTTTTAAATGATAATATACTACTTCACGTGTGACGTGGCCATATGCTTCCACATAGAGTTTATGAATGATATAGCCATATCCCTCACCTAAAAAAAATAAGATGTCTACAATACCTTGACGAATGCGTGAACCAGTTGGGCGTCCTTTACTCATAGGTTACTTTATCAAAGTATACTTTATATACTTTATGTATAATCATAGCTATATGACGTATATTGCTTATCTAGACAGCTCTTCATTAGCTTATCCTGAATTAGATGCACAATGTACTATAATACATCAATATACTGATCATATTGTAGAGATTCAACACTACAATAAGCAACGTTTTGCTTATACCAAACTTATTATACAAAAACAAGTACACACCACAACACTTACAGATTTACAACAACTTGCTTTGGGACCTCTACAAAAAGCAGTACTCATTAAAGATAGTATGTATAGTTCTCAACAACTGAAAAAAGCATGTACGTGGAACCCAAATGCTCCACCTGTTGGTATTATTTCTCAAAATGGTAGCGTTTTTGCTGGTACACTGGTGTACACGAAAGACACTTCATTTATACACAGAAAGCCTCATTTACGTCCTGGTTTTCATCCGGCATCTATTAATCCTAAATTGGCAAGAGCATTAGTGCATCTTACTGGTTTACAGCAAGGTGTTATATGGGATCCTATGTGTGGTGTAGGTGGTATTTTACTTGAAGCAGGATTATTAGGTTATACTACTATTGGTACAGATATTAGTCCTACGATGCTTGCTTTGGCACAAAAAAATATGGATCATTATCAGATTCCTACTACGTTAGCATGTGAAGATGCATTACGTGCTACCTATAAGGCAGATGCTCTTATTTGTGATATTCCGTATGGTAAGACAACGTCTGTTTTGCCTCATGAGGTATTGGAGCGTATGTTACAGCATTGGTATACATGTGTACAACGAGCTATTATTGTTGCTCCTTATGATATACGTGTGTTACATAGTCCTTGGAATATAGAACATATAGGAACTGAATACATTCATAAATCTATGAATAAATATGTGTTTAGATTAACTAGCGAAGGATGGATTTGAACCATCGACCTGTGGGTTATGAGCCCACCGGGCACTCCTGACTGCCCTACTTCGCTGTATTGAAGAAACGTAGGTCTATTTATAAATCTTACGAGAAAAAAGTGTCTAAAAAGAAAAAGTATAGTATACTTCCGTTTTCTTCAAAAAAATCGACCACCACCGGTCAATAGACACGGTGGTTATGAAAATAAAATTTTCAAACTTAGCACTTATGCTAAAAATGCTCACTTCGTTCGGGTCGATTTTTTAAAGTTGAATGTTTCATTCAACATACTTGAATCTAACTTCAAGTAAAGCTGAGATTCCATTTTTGAAACCACCTGTGAATACACAAGTGGAAATCTCAGCTTATATCAATTATAACAGATAAAAAAGAAGATTATTTTTTCCTTGCAGGACGTAATGCCTTAGAACCGCATTTACGACAGGAAATCTTTCCTTGCAGTACTGCTAAATTAGGTCCTTTAATACTACTTTTACAGACTTTACATACAAATTTGTTAGTCATTAATCGTGCAATTGCTTCATTAAATTTTGCCATGCTTATCATTCCTTAATTTGTTTCATTACGCGTTCGCTTAATACTTGCCAATATAGTATAACATTACCAACATTGACTTGACCTTCTAAGTCTTCTGGAATCTCTAAATCAAAGGTTTCAAATGTTTCTTGATCCATGACATTTGCAGACTTATCGGTAACCGATAATACTTGAGCAGTTTTTTTACCAATAATAGGAACTTCAATATTATCATGACCAGGCATAATAAGATTTCTTTTTTTGTCATCTAAAATACCCACAGCAGTTAAGTTTACTTTTGCATGACCGTGCTTTCCTGGCCTGCTTACCTTTAAATCAACAACTCTACAAGCTGCTTCGTCAACAATTACATAACTTCCTTTAGTTAAGCTTCCTACTGATACTAATTTAGTTTCTCCTGTCATAATATCTATTGGAATTACGGTGTATTTATAAATATTTCTACCCGTATTGTGATGTTTTGATACTGTTGTTCATAAGTTACGTTTATTTTCTTTGCAGAATATGACTCAATATAGTGCCTTATAGTACTATTTTTTGAGACGCTCTCTAAAAGAATGCGTTAAATCAATACGATATTTTCCTTCTTCAAGTTTGTAGACTAACGGTTTTTTCTTGTCAAATAACTGTATTAAGTCCAATTCAAACTTACCAGGTTTTAATACATTAATAGATTCAATATCAAGTACAACAGGGACATCTTTGTCAATATCTCCCATTAAATCATAAATATCTTTTTCAATTTGTTGACGTTCTTCAGTGTTTAGTGCAACAGTTTCACGTTGTTGTAAACGTTCATATTTTTCTTTACGAATATAGAAAAATAATTTACTTCCACAAGAACAACC
>JBLKON010000077.1:0-4440 GCA_047602725.1 Candidatus Woesearchaeota archaeon | reverse complement strand
CATCAAGAGCAATTCGACTAATTATTGGAAATACAGAAAGAGTTAGGGTAGATACTGGTGGTAATGTTGGTATTGGTACCAATTATCCCGGTAGAAAATTACATGTTTCTGGAACAACTGATTCAGGTTTTACAGTAGAGCGAACTTCAGGTACAACATCTGCTTTTGTTATTATTCCTGAAAGTAATAGAGTTTCTTTATATTCACGTGCTACTGATACAAGTACAACATCAAGAGCAATTCGACTAGTTATTGGAAATACAGAAAGAGTTAGGGTAGATACTGGTGGTAATGTTGGTATTGGAACAGATTCTCCAGATGCGAAATTGCATGTTCCTGGTGAAGGTCCATCTATTACTTCTAATTCTTCAAGTACTGTATATACAGGCGGTGGAAAAATGTATACTGGTTACTGGAATTATTCAGATATACTTGGTGGTGGTGCAGGGCATGCTTATGTTTCTCTGGGGGGGGGAGGTAGAGCAGGAGGAGTCTTTATTGGTTCCGATGGCGGAACTAGTTATGGTGGTGGTGGTGCTGGTATTGTTGCTATAGGTGGAAATGCTAATAATCGAGGTGGTGGTGGTGCAGGTATTTATGCAAGAGCTGGAAATGATGGAAGTTTAGCAGATGGGATTATTGCAGCTGGATATTT
Organism: Candidatus Woesearchaeota archaeon; assembly: GCA_047602725.1. Classification (GTDB taxonomy): domain Archaea; phylum Nanobdellota; class Nanobdellia; order Woesearchaeales; family DATGWN01; genus JBLKON01. The sequence goes on along the minus strand of JBLKON010000077.1, from coordinate 3,785 downwards.
TGATGGTAATGGTAAACATGCTCTTTTAGCTATGAATGGAGATGTTGGTATTGGTACTACCTCACCCTCTGAAAAATTACAAGTATCAGGAAATATTAGAGCAACAGGATATAAATCAAGTGATGGGAGTACAGGTTCAACAGGTGGGTTTTATGATGCATCATCTAATTTTATTACGGTTAAAAATGGATTAATTGTAGGAAGTTTACCTTATTAACATGAATAGAAAAAGTATGACGGATAGGGACATTAAAGAGTTGTTGGATTATTTAGGAAATTATATTAATATAGAAAAAACAGATATCTATTTAGTGGGTTCAAGGTGTAGAAATACTGAAACTCTCAAAAGCGATATGGATATTTATTGTGTCAATAGTACAAATGGTTTACTTATTGGGCATTTTAATATGTATTACAAAGATATCAAAATATGCATATCTATTCATTCAGAATTTACTAATGTTTGGCAAGGTTTAGAGTTGTCTGCATATAATTTAAAAACTAAAGAATTAATAGTTGGAAAAGACGATTTTATTAGAGAACAACAATTAAGAGAACGGAGGAAACTATAATGAGTACAAGATTAGAAAATATTAATTCAAATTTAAGGTCAAAATATACAGATGTAGAAATTGTAAAACAAGATTTACGAAAGATGAAAGTATTGATTTAGTATCGAAAGGTGGTGTTGATTCTAAAACATCTGACATTGCACAATTACAAGGTGCATTAAGTGCGGCTCAAAATCAATTATCTTATACAGGAATTATTAGAAAGATTGGAAATGATTTAATAAACATATTTCCTTATGATCCTATTTTTAATACAGTATTATTTAGTTTGTTGGCAATTATGTTACTTGCTGGTTTAATGTTTGTTTTATTAGGGAGGCAACCATGAGTTTATACGATTTTTCAGAATTAAGTCAAGGTGCATCTATTGTAGATTGGCTTGTTATTATAAACAGTTGGTCTAATGGCACAATTTTTGCTGGATTTACGGTTGCTATTGTATTATTAATATTTGGTGTTATGAAACTACAACAAGTAGAAACAGACAATGCTGTTATTTCTGCTGGGTTTATTGGTTTTTTAATATCTGGTTTGTTTTGGTTAATAGATTTTAATGGTATGCGTCTTGTACCTACCATCATACCTTTTTTACTTATTATTATTACAGGTATAGGTTTATTTATGAAAATGATTAGGGATTGGTTATACGAGCAAAGAAAAACAACAACAAAGTAAAAGCATTAGCATGGTACATTTTGAGTTATAACATTGAAAGACTCTCAAAGAGTATTCAGAGATTATGGGAAATCATAATCTCTCGGGACAAGACCAAATACTCGGGTGTGTCCAGAAAGGTATAAAAATGTATACTGGTGAATATTTTGTTATGAAGCAAAAACATTTCACCAGCAACGAGATAAAGATACACAACGAACTTTTAAACATTTTCCATTCTGTAGAAAATAAAAGATATGCAAATCATTTAGGTCCAAAAATATTTGGTCAATTTCAAAGATTTGCTCTTCTTATCTTGTATAAGCGTAGCGGTAAATCGCTACGCAGATTCACACAAGAATTGTGTGAATCTAAATGGGTAAATTGGCTTCAACTCAGAGAAATACCATCTAAAAGTACATTGCATAGTTGGATTAAACAGGCTAATGTAGCTATATTTAGAAAATATATACAATATTTTACTCAAGAATCCAAACTTTTAGCTATTGATGCTACTGGATTTGATTCTTGGCAAAGAAGTCGTCATTATGAAAGACGAATAGGAACTCCACATATGCCCTATGCAAAAGTCGATGTTTTAGTAGATACTGAAACAAAAATCATTTATGATTTTGTATTACGAACCAAGCCAAGACATGATACACTTGGTGCTACAAGTATATTTAAACGTAATAAAATTAAGGCAAAGGTGCTTGGAGACAAGGGTTATGACAGTGAACCCTTGCATGAAATAGCTCGTCAAAATGGTTTAGAATTATATGCTCCTGTGCGAAAAAGTGATCGTAAAAAACCTCGTGGCTATTGGAGAAAACGCTGCGCTGAACCTGATGAGCAATATTCGCGTAGAAATATAGTGGAAAGTGTAATTCATGCACTAAAGTGCATGGTCCCTGCGCTTCGCAGCAGGTTGCATTACATGAAAAAACGAGAAATGGCATTAGGAATTTTGGTATATAATATAGAAAGAAAAATAAAAGTATGTTTTTACGTGTTTTTTCGAAGCATACACTTGAATTTAGATACTATTTTTAATGTAAAATTATTCTTAAAAAATCTAAAAATATTAATTTGGTAGTATTTTAATTTTTTATTCTGGACAGACCCAAATACTCAAAAACCTTATTAATAAGTAATTGATTACTTGCTATAGGAGTGAAATTATGGTAAAAACAATTAAAATAGAAACAGTTAATGGACAATCAGACAAAGAATTTTTAAAAATACCACTTGAAGTAGTTTCAGTCAATGGACAAAAACCAATGACTGTTGGTGAACTGCGTAAAATTGACAAATTATGTACTACTATTGAATCTGCAACTGATAAGTTGACGCTAGAAGATGAAGATTTTGCCTATCTAAAAAAATCTTTTATGGAATTTTCCAATTGGAATCCTGAAAAACAAGCACGCAAAGAAGTATTACGCATTGCAAAAAATATTGAAGATGCTTAAGTGTAAAGTGCTTAAGAGTAGATAATGCGTAGGTGGTTCATTGCATTAGTATTGTTTTTTATAGGATTTTTTACGTTTTATTTCTATATACTTTCTGCAATTTTACCCTATTTACAACATCTTTTTCCTGCGGTTACCTTTGTTACCTTAACACCCCTAGAAGCTATTAATGGCTATTTATATTTGTGTTTTTTATTGGCTACCTTAACGGTTGCACCGTTTATATTAGTTTTTATATATCATTATGTGAAAGATGCTTTGTATAAAAAAGAAAAGCATGTTATTTATTTTGTTATGTCACGAAGTTTACTTATTTTAGGGTTATTTTTATTAGGTTTTTTATTTAGTGTGTTTGTTAATATCTATTATATTATACCGTTTTCATTACGTATGAATATATTTATTGGTGTACAGGCATATTGGTCTGCTATTTCAGTATTAACGTATATGATTACGCTAGGTATTTACGCGGGTTTATTGTTCCAGGTACCTATTTTTGTGTACTATATGTTACATTTGAATCTTATTTCTTATCGTGTTATTGGTGCTTGTAGGCAGGTTTTTTTATTGGGGTCTTTGTTTGTTGGGGCTTTGCTTACTCCACCAGATGTTATTTCTCAAATTTTATTTGCTCTTCCTTTGGTTATTCTTTTTGAAGTTGGAGTAGTAAGTTATCGTATACGTATGTATGTGAATAAAAAAGCATATAAATAAGCACTACTCTACAATAAGTAAGGTGTAACTATGTTAGGAACAATGGAATTATTATTTTTTGCTGTCATTTTGGTGTTATTGTACTTTTTTGGGCATGAAACGCTACGGAAATGGGCACGCAATGTAGGAAAGGTCAAAAAAGATTTTAATGAAGCAGTAGATGAACCTGAGGTTGAAGAACCTAAGGTTAAAAAAACAGCTAAAAAAGCAACTAAAAAATCTGCTAAAAAAACTACTAAAAAAGTAGGAAGACCCAAAAAAAAATAAGTAATTTTTCTCTTTCTTTTTTACTATGATAACAGAAGGTTCAGCTCGATTATTGAATAGTGTACAAGATATTACTGATAAGTCTATGGATGTGTTTTATAATCCA
>JBLKON010000076.1:0-4463 GCA_047602725.1 Candidatus Woesearchaeota archaeon | reverse complement strand
CTCCATACATATAGAGTGTTTTATTAAATTATAAAATAACCGGAGCAAGCTCCGGGGTATTAAACCCTACAGGAAATTAATATTTATACACATAACTAATTATTCAACAAACAACATCTACTAATCTATAATACAAAATCACACTTTAATTTATTTCTATATGTAAAATTAATAAAACACAGTACATATGCATAAAAACCAGAAAATCTATAACAATATTTTTAAAGGAACTACCATTTCACCCTAATGCGGAGATGTGGGAAACGCACTGTACAGTAGTATAGGCGCCTGAATCCAATAAGGTGAAATACATATGGGTATAACTAAATATTTGAAAAAAGCTTTTCAACAAAAAACCAAAGAACAAAAAACAGAACAACTTGTTGCCTTACGACGTCAACCAGCAACAGTACGTCTTGTTCACCCAACGCGTTTAGATAGAGCTCGCGCATTAGGATACAAAGCAAAGCAAGGTTTTTTTATTGTACAACAACGTGTAAAACGTGGTGGACATGAGCGTCCTCATTATCGAGGCGGTAAACGCACCAAAAATGCAACTGCTCGTTTAGCATTAGATATCAATTATAGAAGAATTGCTGAAGAACGCGCAGCACGAAAATTTGTAAATTGCGAAGTACTCAATTCATACTATGTTGCAAAAGATGGTATGTATTATTGGTATGACATTATTATGATTGACAAATTTCATCCTGCCATTAAAACAGACAAACAAGTCAGTTGGATTACGCAACCTCAACACAGAGGTCGTGTATTTAGAGGATTAACGTCAGCAGGTAGAAAATCTCGTGGTTTACGCTATAAAGGTAAGGGTGTAGAAGAAGCACGTCCCTCTCAAGCAGTACACGGAAACAGGTTATAGGTGAATGATAATGACATGGTATGAACGTTTTGGATTACAAAAAAATCCTTTTACGACTAACCCTTTTGATGCAGATTATACACTAGTAAACAATACCAAAATCATTGATGATGTAATCTATTACACTATTGCTGGACACATGATTGTTTTAGAAGGTCCAAGTGGTAGTGGGAAAACAATGATGTTGCGTCAAATTATTAAAAAATTTGAAGGGCAAGGTAAAGTTGTCTATGTAGATGGCAGTAAACTCAAAAAAGATTTAGATATTGAAGAATTGTTAGATCAAAAAGGACGTGGATTTTTTGGAAGTATTACTAAAACAAAACCCAAAAACATGATTGTCCTATTAGACAATGTAACCACACTTTCTGCTAGAAATTTTGAAAAAATTAAATATTATTTTGATCAAAATTATATTCGATCTGTTATGTTTACCTTCGATCACAGTGAAACGGTACATGTACCTCAAAGTGTATGGGATAGAGTTGCAAAACGTCATATTGTTATTCCAGCACTTATCAACTTTGATGCATTACGCATTGTACGCGAACGTTTTTCAGACCATTTCTTTTTACCAGACGCCATTATTTTAGAATTGTTTGAACTAGCAAATCATAATGTTAAAAAAATGCTTGATTATTGTGATCAAGTATGTGCTTTTGTTGTTGAACAAGGAAAAGGTGAAGTATTACCTAAGTATATCAAACATGCAATTAAAGCTGAAAAACAACAAACAAAGAATCGAGTAAGTGGCGAAAAAATGAAAGCCGAGGTGAGTGAATAATGGAAGACGTATGGTATAACAAATTAGGTTATGACAATAATCCATTCACCATAAAACCTGCAATTATTAATGATGACATTATTGGACACGCACAAACTATTGAACGTATTGAAGAATTTTTGTTCAAAGGTGGTTTTGGTATATTAAGCGGTCAATATGGAGTAGGAAAAACAACGTTACTCAAAACTGCTATTAAAAAATTTGTTGGGCAAAAAAAGGTTATTTATTTTTCTTGCAACAGATTACAAGCATCATTAAACTTAGATAAATTTTTACATCAACGGTATGGTAAAATTGGTGAATTATTACAAATAAAATCTAAACACATGATTTTACTCTTAGATGAAGCCTATGGTTTAGAAGAAAAAGACATTATTAACATTAAAAAATACATGAGAAAAGGATATTTTAAAAGTGTTATTTTAGTTACGCCTGAATTAGATAAACTTAAATTACCAAAAAGTGTAAAAATTCCTGAAAAACACATTTTTTCACTGGAACCTTTATCAAAAAAAGATGCTATTGATTTAATTCGTCGACGTTTTGAGGATAACACCTATTTTTCTGACACGATGATTGGTGAAATTTTTGAAAAATCTTCTTCTTCACGTGTGTTTTTAAAAAATTGTGAAGATGTATGTCGATATGCTTTTGAAAAAAATCATAAACGTGTTTCACGTAAAGATATCGCAGAAGCTTTATAAATTCATTTTTATTTCTTTCTTATAATCGGGGCTATAGTATAACCTGGCTAGTATGGCCGGCTCCAGACCGGCAGATGTGGGTTCGAATCCTGCTGGCCCCATTTTTTTCTCCTAGTTTTTTAAAAAGAGCTGATGTGGTTACCCATCAAAGAATATCACACATATGCTTGTGCACCAAATGTTATATCTTTTTGCCAAAAATATATGAATGGAAACATAAAGCTAGATTAGATAAGGTAACTAATATAAAAAAAATCATCCTTTATACCCAAATATGCAAAAGAATTATATAGTAAACGCATATTCTCACACATATGACATTACTTCAAATAGCTAATACATTAAGTGCAGCACGCATTGAAAATTTGGAACAAATTGCAAAAAGAATTAGAGCAGATACTCAAGCTGAATATAATCAAAAATTTGTTCAAGAAATTGTAAGACAAAAGATACTAAACTCTGAATATGCTTCCACTCACCACTCAGATACATATCCCTATAAAATAACAGAAGATGATGGAAGTGCTTTAGTAGCAATAGCTCCTGAAGAAATTTTACCTGACACAAGAAATAATGAACTTAAAAAATTTATACGAGAAACCAAAGAAGATCTTGAAGGTTATTTGGGACTTATTCAATTTTTACCGTTTCAAATGAATGGAAATCCCCTAAGAGCTAATTTACAAAAACAATTACCCATACAGTTTGTTAATATGCCATATAATAAAAGAGATATGGAAAGAAGATTTAGAGCGTACAGTAACTAAAATAGTAGTAGTATTCTAAAATCCCCAAAAAAGGGTAGTTTATGTATAAAGGTTTGTATTACACTGCAATCATTTATAAATAATTTAGATAAACAAACTCACTCAAACTTTATATACCACAAAAAGCAAAACAAACACATGAGATCAGAAACAGCATTTCTTTTTAAATTACTTCTCCTTATACTACTCACCCCTATAACACTTATCTTACTCCTGTTCAAAAAAAAGCGTAGCAAAGATATCCTACAACCTTTTATAGAAATATATACATTCATACTGGAAGCAAAATGCACATACTACATCATACTTGCAAATGTTCTCATGTACATACTCAGCTTTTTTTTTAGTGAAGCATTGTTTGTTAGTCTTATTAATTACCCTTCTGATATCTTACACTTCAAATTTCACACTCTACTAACCGCAGGATTTTTACACGCAAATCTTGCACATCTTGTAGGAAACATGCTAGGTATTTTTGTATTTGGACGTGTGGTAGAAAAACATATTGGTGCACAAAAAACAGCATTTGTTTATATGGGGGCTCTTATCATATCAGGTGTATTTAATGCACTCATTCATCTTTTTGTATTCAACGATAACACTGGAGGCATTGGTGCATCTGGAGCATTAATGGGATTAGTTGCAACAGCTATGTTACTCAATCCGCTATACATCAGTTATGCTTTTTTATTTCCTTTACCTATTATGGTTATGGGTTGGTTTACTTTGTATCTTGATATTATGGGTATACTTACTCCCAACTCATCCAATATTGGACATTTTGCTCATGTGGGTGGCTTTTTATCTATAACCATTTTAATGTTTTTCATACAAAAAAAACAACAACTCAAAAAAGGATTGTATATCAATATAGCTTCGGCATTACTTATAGTATTGCTCTATGTGTTTGTGGTAAAATAATATAAATCACAACCACTACTTATACCTATGATAAAACCAAAAGCACTCAAAAAAGGCGATACTATTGCAATTATTTCTCCTTCTTGGGGTGGACCAAGTGTCTTTCCTCACATCTATCAAAAAGGTATAGAAACACTCAAACAATTAGGATTTAACATACAAGAATACCCATCAGCAACCAAAGATGCTGACTTTTTATATCATCATCCTCAATATAGAGCCAAAGACATAAATGACGCATGTGCAAAACCTCACATCAAAGCAATTTTTACAACTATTGGTGGAAATGACTGTATTCGTATCTTACCCTATCTTGATACCAATATCATAAAAAATGAATTACCCAACGGAGCAAGCTCCGGGGTATCTAACTGAAATATAACAATTTTAATTGATTCTTATCTCTA
>JBLKON010000075.1:0-4531 GCA_047602725.1 Candidatus Woesearchaeota archaeon | reverse complement strand
ATTAATTGGGATTTTGATGACGTTTGGGCTATTGATCCAGCTATTCATAACGGCTTGCCGTATTTGAAATATTTTGAAGATAGGTACAACTAATCTCTATATACTCTAGTATATACATTAAATAAACAGTATATTTATAAATAAAACATATAAGAAATAAACACATAGCGAAATTATTGTTGGCGCAAGATATTTCGCAAATTGGCATTAATTTTTACCAAACGTTGGCGCGTTTGATGGCTTCTACAGAGAGTATAGTGTCCGCTCAATTATAAATATTTAGTTAGCGTAAGCTATATACCAAACGCAACAAAACAGGGGGAAAACACCATGGATTTTATCGTACAAAACGCAGAAAAAGCAAAACAGACAATGGGTATTGAAGATTACAAAGTTGGAAAGGCTAACATTAAGGTTATCGGTGCAGGTGGCGCTGGTAACAATATGGTTAACTGGTTGTATCGTAAAGGTATTGACGGAGCAGAAATTATTGCTTGTAATACTGACTTACAACATTTACAGGTTACTGAGTCCGATCGCAAATTTTTATTAGGAAAAGAGGTGACGCGTGGTCTTGGTGCTGGTGGGTATCCTCAAAAGGGAACAGAAGCTGCTAAGGAAAGTTTATCAGAAATCAAAGATGTATTGAAAAATGCAGATATGGTTTTTGTATGTGCTGGACTTGGTGGTGGTACTGGTACCGGATCTGCGTGGGTTATTGCTCAGGCAGCTCGCGAAGCAGGTGCAATTGTTATTGGAACTGTTACTATGCCGTTTAAAATTGAACGTGCACGTGTAGATAAAGCAGAATTTGGTTTACAACAACTACGACAAGTATCTGATACTGTTATTGTAGTGGATAACAATAGATTGGTTCAAATTGCAGGTAATTTACCTATTCAACAAGCGTTTGCTGTAGCTAATGAGTTAGTTGCAACTATGATTAAAGGTATTGTTGAAACAATTGCTGTTCCTTCATTGGTAAATTTAGATTATGCTGACGTTAAAGCTATTATGACACAAGGTGGTGTAGCTGCTATTGGTGTAGGAAGTTCTGATACTAATAATAGAGTAGAAGAAGCAGTACATGGTGCGTTATCCAATCCGTTGTTGGATATTAATTATGAAGGTGCAACTGGTGCATTATTACACATTCATGGTGGACCTGATTTAACGCTTGAAGAAATTAATAGAGTTGGTGAAATTGTTACTGAATCTATGGATCCAGATGCAAATTGTATTTGGGGAGCAAGAGTAACTGAAGATATGAAAGGTAAATTAGTTGTTATGACTATTATTACTGGTGTAAAATCCCCATGGATAGTGGGTAAAGTAACTGAGAAAGAACGCCAGCAAGAACGTTATGAAATGGCTGAAGAACTCGGTATTGAAATAGTACGATAGTAACCTTTAACACCCCCCAAAGGTATACTTGAACCTGGGAGTTCTTTTCCCAGGATTTTTTCTTTTTTTTCAATTATATTTTTATATGAGATTATGTTTCTGGCTTTATGCGTGCACTTAGTGAATTTGATGGTCAGTGTGTTTTTAGTTTAGAAGAAGAAATACAACGCTCTCATATGGGGCGTTTACTCGTTCAACAATTACGATCAGAACAAAATGGTTTGTATATGTGGATTGCCAATACATGTGCACCCTCTCATAATAGGCATGAAACAAAGGCTTATTTAGCTACTGTTTTTTATGCAGGTTTATTAGCTTATGAGCTTATGAGATGTAAGTGTGATGGAGTTTGTCCTTTTGTTACTATAGATACCATTAGGCAATATAGTGAGCTTGTTGACAATCAACCTTTGTCAGTTCACGCATCATTAGCGTTACTTTATAAAGAAGATCCATTGTATGCACAAACATTATATCATGCCACTGCTAATAATCAGGAACTTGCAATGATGCTGGAGGTAACTATACTTCTTACGATGCAAGATATAATTAATCAGCAAGATACTTTATATACAAGCTCATAATTTCTTTATGTATGAAATTTGCTCATATAGCTGATGTCCATTTAGGAGCATGGAGAGAACCAGCCTTGCGTCAAAAGACGTTAGATGCTTTTAGTATAGTGATTGAACAATGTATTGCTCAACACGTAGATTTTGTATGTATTGCTGGTGATTTATTTAATACTGCTTTACCGAGTATTGATATTTTAAAGGAAACAGTTCGTTTGTTGCAAAAACTTAAACAACACTCTATTCCTGTTTATTGTATTGCAGGTTCGCATGATTATTCTGCTTCAGGAAAAACCATGCTTGATGTATTAGAGGAAGCTCAATTGCTTACTAATGTTATGCGTGGCGCTGTGGTAGAAGGTGCATTACAGTTGCGTCCGGTAGTAGATGCAAAAACAGGATATAAGATAACAGGTATTTTAGGTAAAGCTGGTATGTATGATCAAACATATTATCAGCAGTTAGATACGAGTTTGTTAGATGATAAAACCATTTTTTTGTTTCATACTGCACTTTTAGAATTAATGCCACCTTGGTTAAGCCATGTACAAGCATTACCTATATCAAGTTTACCGCCAGGATGTTATTATTATGCAGGTGGACATATTCATGTACGTTCAGATGTACTGTATGATAAAGCACATGTGGTTTTTCCTGGTCCGGTGTTTCCTGCAAGTATGCAAGAATTAGAACACATACAGCATGGAAGTTTTGTGATAGTAGACAATGGGGTGCCCACTTTTTTTCCTTTGAAGCTACATCATGTGCAAAGTGTGACAGTTGATGTTACCAATAAAACATTAGTACAGATTCAACAACAGATGCAACTCTCTGTTACTCCTCAAAGTATTGTATTATTAACCTTACAAGGATATTTGCAAGACATTACGTTTCAACAACTAGAAATAGATTCGGTAGTTGCAGATTATATGCAACAAGGTGCTTTTGTGGTATTACGTAATACTGCACATGTTCGTTTACCACATTTTGAACAACAATATGTTGAAGGACAAGTAGAAGTGATAGAACAAAAATTGTTGGAAACGTATGCTCAAGATGATTGGAGTGTTGCATTAATGCATGAAATTATGGATGTTTTGTCTGTTGGTAAACAAGAAGGAGAAACAGTAGCTACTTATGAACAACGTATAAGCGATCAATTACAAAGTATTGATAGGTTTAAGTATAATTGAAGTTATCTAAGAGTATATAAATAAGTATTCTTCTTATGGTATGTAGGTGAAACAGATGAGTTTACAAAAACAATGGCAAACTATAAAAGAAAATTGGATTATTGTCGTATTAGGCATTTTATTATTGGTCGTTTTATCAGGTGGTAATGCGTTTAACATCTTTAGTAATACAAGCAGTAGTTTACAAGCAATCGATAGTATGTATATGGAAAGTACAGGTTTTGCACCTGCGCGAGGTATGATGTATGATAGTGGTTTTGCTCCAGAGGTACAAGAAAGAGTGCTAACAAAACAAGCCCAGATACGTACACAAGTAGAGCATGGGGATTTTGATGAAGCATACACAGCTATTGATACCATTATTCAAGATTATATTGTTACTTCACAAACTGTATATACCCAAGGAGAAGATTGGAGAGCTACAAGGCATGCAGTGATGAGTGTAAGGGTTCCTACTACACAATACGATACGTTAATACGTTCCTTACAAGCTATTGGAACAATGGTTCGCTTTGAAGAACAGGTACAAGATATTACTGCACAATCTGTAGATTTAGATACTCGTTTAGCAGCAGAACAACAGCGTTTAGAACGTTATCAGGCATTATTGGAATCAGCTACGCAAAGTAGAGAAAAAATGGATATTACAGATAGAATTTTTAATCAAGAACAACAAATTGCGTGGTTACAACGCTCAGTTGAACAATTAGAACAGAGAGTAGATTATTCAACAGTGCATATTACGTTACAAGAAAAACGTAATACGTATGATACGCTAGCTTTAGTAAAACTCTCAGATTTAGTTAAAAATTTTGTAGGTAGTGTAAACACGTTGCTCAATTTATTGGTTATAATTATTCCTTGGGCACTTGTTGTAGGTATTATTGTATGGGTACGACGTAAATTCTTTTAACTTTTTTTATTCTTGTAATAATTTTTTTAATAATTCTTTTATCGTATCTGGTTTGGCAGTTCCTTTTGTTTTTCTCATAACTTGGCCTACGATATAATTGAGTGCATTTTCATTTCCTTGTTTATAGTCTTCAACTGCTTTGGTAGAGTCTGCAATAGCTTGTTGAGCATATGTTTGTAGGGTTTGTGTATCGTTTTGCATTATTAAATTATTATCTTTTACATAACTAGGTATATCTTGCAATCCATCAAAGACTAATTCCATAAGTTTTTGACCTGTTTGATCTGTTATGTTTTGTTCTTGAATTAAATGTAAAATGTCATAAAATTGTTGAGGTGCAATGGATAATGTATCAATATCCAGAGCATGAAAATTGGCTACACGTACTATTTCACGTCGTACCCACTTTACACTAAGTGTTGGTGAAATACCTTTTTCAATAAGATGTA
>JBLKON010000074.1:0-4552 GCA_047602725.1 Candidatus Woesearchaeota archaeon | reverse complement strand
TCATCGCAGAAAAAATACTAGCAAACTCATTTATTTGAGTTTGCTTTTTTTCTTAAAAGTTCATTCGGAGATACTGTTTGTAGCTCTATGTCTACCCTTATCCAAGAAATAACACATTTACAAAAAACACCAGTTGCAGTTCGTATACAACAACGTTTAGCTGATTTTCAACACGTTCAACAGCAAAATAATGATGTATGGCATGCAGAATTGTGTTATTGTTTACTTACTGCTAATGCAAAAGCACGTATTGCTCTGGCTATTCAAGAAGAATTAGGAATACAAGGATTTAAAAAAGGAAGTTTTGAGCTCATTCGCGACTGTATCTATAAACATAAACATAGATTTCATAACAATAAAGCACAATATATAGTGGATGCTCAACAGCACAAAAACATCAAAAAAATGGTGCAAGATCGCATTAAAAATGATGGTCAACAAGAAGCACGCTTATGGCTTGCACAAACTATAAAAGGATTTGGATTAAAAGAAGCTTCTCATTATTTACGTAATGTGGGATATGTTGATTTGGCCGTATTAGACAGGCATATTTTGAATGTATTAGTAGAATATGGTTATATTCAACAAAAACCTAAAACGTTAAATCTATCTATGTACTTACAATTAGAAGGGTTATTTAGAAGTATAGCGTATTCGTGTGCTATGTCATGTGCTGAATTAGACTTGTATATGTGGTATATGAAAGGAAATGATGTGTTGAAATGATATGTTGAAGTAATACTATATTAGTTCAAATCATTTGGTACCTTGCTATGCTTTACTAGTACATGAACGTAGATTTTTATATATGTACTCCACTACAAGTTTATGCATTGGTCATTACAGCATAAAAAAACGTTTGTACAATCACCTACACAAGTCATACAAAAAGATTTTGATGGTGTTGCTCCTAATATTTTTGTAGGAAAAGCTGGATATCCCCATGTACAAGTAGGATTACTTTCTACACCTCATTATCAACACCATGATAATGTTCCACTGTGGGTTCAGCAACGCTACAGTATAGATAGAATTGTACAACTACGAACATCCTTACTTAATGCTTCTTTTGTGCATGACGCTAAGCAACCGCAAGGGTATCGTGTGGATCTAGCTCAAGAAATTGCTATGGCTCACAAACCCGTGGATGTGGAAATGCATGTAAGTAAACAACCTGTATATAGTTTACAAACAACAAAAGATGCTATACCCCATGCTGTTCCCGTTCCTTTACAACGTGCATTTATTACTACAAATCCTAAAATTATTCCTTATGTTGAGCGTATGGTTGCAGACGCTGATGTAAAAGCAGGTGATGCATTACAAGAGTTACATGCTAAACACATTGATGAACATCATCTCACCAAATTATTGAGTGCAGGCACACTCGGAGTAAAACGTACGTTAGTCCCAACACGCTGGTCTATAACTGCTGTGGATGATACGCTTTCCAAACAACAGCTAGAAAAAATAAAAACATATGATACTCATGACACAGCTGTCTATATCGGAAATTACATGGGAAATTATTTTTTGGTGTGTTGTTTTGATAGGTTGTTTAGCTATGAATTATTTGAGATGTATGTACATGATTCTGCGTATACTACCGATTATGAATCTCATGCAGGAAGAACCTCGTATGCGCAACAAACAGCAGGAGGATATTATGCTTGTCGTTTAAGTGTTGTTCAACATTTGGCACATATCAAAAAACAAGCATCTGTTTTGGTGTTACGTTTTATTACAGATGAATATCATACTCCATTAGGAGTGTGGGTGGTACGTCAAGCGGTGAGAAATGCGATGCAACAACCTCCAATAGTTTTTTCTGACAAAGAGTTGTTAGTAAAATTTGTAAAAGCATATGCTCAAAAAAAGTTTAGTTATGATGTGTGTGGACTCTTAAAAACAAGCAATGTATTACATCCGAAACAAAAAATGTTATGGGAATATGGGTAGTTAAGGTTTTTGATAGGTGTATGTTGTTTGTTTTGATGTATTATGATTTTTACTAATAGCCACTTATAAGTAACTAAAAAAGTAATATTTATAAATAAGAAGGGTATTCTCGGATGTATGGTTACCCAACAGCAAGCAAAGAGGATGAAAGAATTTGTTGCATATGCTTTAGAAAATCATTATAATAATCTTAAAGATCATGAACATGGTATTGTTGTTGAAGATAAAACACCAGCAATTATTTTTTTACATACGAAATCTACTCAACCTGACACATATAACACATTAAAAGATAGATTGAAAAATGAGGGTTATAGTGTTGGAGATATTTTTTATAAGGATGGAACAGAATTTTTTAAGTTACTTTCAGCAAATGCTGCAGAAATTAAAAGACGTAGAACATTCAGTGATCTTGAAAATCAAGATGTACGAAAAGTTATCCGGTTAAAACCATTGGAAAAAATGGTACATGATGCATATCCTCATGCATTAGGAGTTCCTCAATTGATGTATTATCAGCCCGAATCAGAACGCTTAGAAGAATCAATAGCTCTATTTAATATGTGTGAAATAATACCTAATTATGATCATCTTGATGAACAAACACGTAGATATGTTACAGAGGGAGAACCTCATAAATTATTAAAAAGAACAGAAAAATTACAAACAGGTAATGTTATTAGATTAGAGCACCGTATAAATGGTCTCCTACTACTGCATACAGAACAGGGACCACGATATAGACCAACAGAACAATTAGAGCTTTTTGCAGAATTAGTAACACCAGCCAACCCGTATGATCCACGCTTTAATTAATTGTTTGGAGCAGATGGTTAACGACGTCGTAGACGTTAACCCTTCAAACCACTAATATGCAAACCTGATTTAGGTTCTTGTGTAGCCAATGTTTCTTGCACCACTTTACTAAATAAAGGAATACTTACCGGTACAGCAAACGGAATAAAATTACTTGAAATAATAGCTTCTCCTTTGTCCAAACTAGCAATAGTGCGACTATCATCACTTAAATCCTGAGCAGCACTTTCAATAATAGCTTGACGTTCAGGAGCCATTTCTAAGCCTAAAATACATTTAGTATTCATATTAGCTAAAATATCTTTAGGAATCAGTGAAGGTAGTTGCGTTAAAGCACATAAACCAATATGAAACTTTCTTCCTTCGCGTGCAATAGTACCAAAAATATTAATACCTTTTTCTAGCACCTGTTTGCCTAATACGCGCGGTGCTTCTTCTAAGACAATACTTAAAGCTGGTTTTTGTTCAAGAACACCTTGCGCACTATACTGTTTATACGTATCAAACATATGGGTAGCCAAACAGCTTCCAATCAGTAGTTCAACAGCCGAAGGTACTTGTGAAGTATCAATAATAACAATATGTTTTTGTTCTAAACAGCGCATAATATCAACAAACGTATGCATACCAGCAGTGGTATCAAAAATACCATGTCCTTTAATACTTGTTTCTGTGTGAGTTAGTGATAAAATCGTTGCTAATTTACGACGTACTACTCCTAGCGTATCATCATGAATAAATTGTTGTACCTGTTGTCCAATAAACAATTGCTCAATCCAGTGATGTTTAAATTTTGCATGATACACTTGCATACATTGACGTTGAGGACTACTAAAATCAGTAATACCCATAAAGTGTTTAGGTTCAAGTAATGTCACATTAATTTTAAGTGAACGTTGACCAGGAGGAGGAGTTTTTGCAGTATAATACACCACTTTTTGAGAAGGATGATGATTAATTCCCATAGCTGTTTTTGACCAATATTCATCATGAGGATCTAGGACTAATACACCACAAGCATTCATCATATTCCATAGTAAAACGCGCATTAAATTACTTTTTCCTTTACCTGTTGTTGCACAAATAAGCATATGATGCGTAATAGTTTGATGTAAAGGAAGGGAAATAGGGACATCTACGGTATGTGAACCGCTACGGAGTTGTCCTACATAAATTTCATTATGTTGTAAAAACCGAAAATCATCTTTGGTAATATCACGAACATCTGAAAAAAAAGGTGGAAGTGACTTTGCTCGTCTAGCAACGGATGTGTCAACAACAAGAATCATTTTAGCTGTAACAATAACATATTGGCGTAACTCTTGTTCATACAGTGTTAACGAAGTGTCTTGCTCTAATTGTAAACCTGCAGCCAATTCCATATTTGCTTGAGATAATTGAGAACCGTAAGCAATATCAATAACTTGTAATAAATACGTATAAGCACCTTGATCAACAGCTAACAATTCACCAATACTGATAGTTGCCTCTGCTTTTTTGCGAATACTGAGTTTATGAATACTGCCAGAAATTATTTTTCCCTTTATCATGTACATAAGAATTCTTTAACAAGATATAAAGCTTATTGTTGTAAAAAATGTAAATGATGCATAGACTATATAAAAAGTAAACAAAAATCGGGTGTGTCCAGAAAGGAGGATTATTATATACTACATCTCAAAGCGTTTTACGAAGCAAGCCGATTTATGCAGGCTTGATGAGGCAAGACACCATGAAGGATGAATGGTAAATGCTGATGTGGTATACAAATTTATAC
>JBLKON010000073.1:0-4580 GCA_047602725.1 Candidatus Woesearchaeota archaeon | reverse complement strand
ATCCTATAGAAATAGCAGCTCCCCCTTTTTGATCCACATCAACTTTAGTTAAAATAATACCATCAAAAGGAGCTACTGCATTAAACTGCACTGCTTGATAGACACAATCATTTCCTGTTGTAGCTTCTCCAATAAATAAGGTACAATCCGGTTGTGCTACTTTTGTAATTTTTCGTAATTCTTCCATTAAATTAGTGTTACTATGTAATCTTCCAGCTGTATCAATAAGTACTACATCTATACCTTTTGCCTTAGCATGTTCAATAGCATCATACGCAACAGCAGCAGGATCTGCACCATAATCATGTTTAATACATTTGACTCCTAAAGCCTGTGTGTGCTGTTCCAATTGTTGAATTGCAGCTGCACGAAACGTATCACTTGCTGCAACCACACATGTTTTTTGTTGCTTTTGTAAAAAACGAATAACTTTAGCAATAGTCGTTGTTTTTCCTGCACCATTGACTCCAACAAACATAATAACATAAGGCTTTTTTGTAGCTATCTGTTGTACAATATCAAAAGATGGAACAGACAATACTTCATCAATAGTGGCATACAATTCATTGGTAATAATACGAGTTATATCAGAGCGCTTATGAGGTTTTCCCACTAACACTTTTTTTAAGTTTTCCTTTAACTTTTCAATAACCGCTAACGCTACATTTTGTTCTAATAACATAATTTCTAATTCAAAAAATAACTCTTCAAATTTATCTTCTTTTAACGTGGATTGCGTAAACACTTGCGTTACACGAGAAAAAAATGATGATGATTTTGGTTCATCTTGAGTTTCAGGAGTATCAACAGATTCTTGTTGTTCGTTTTGTGTAACAATTGGTGTAGAAGATTTTTGGGAAGTTGATACTGTAGACGCTTTTGTAGATGATTGCTTGCTTGAAGTCGATGTTGGCACATCTTTTTGTTGTATATGTTTTTTTTGCGTAGTAGCATCTTTTTTATCAGTTATAGAGGTATCTACTTGCACCTCTATCTTTTTTTCTTCTCGCTGCTTAGACTCTTGTGAAGTAATTTTTTTTTCGTCTTTGTGTTGAGTAGATTTGTTTTGTACTTCAGGTGTGGTTTGACTTTGTGGTGTAACATTTTTAGACACTTTTGTATCTTTAGATGGAATAGTTGAAGAGGAAGTATCTAATGCTTGTGCGTCTGTATCAATAGTGTCAACTGCCTGTGTATCAGTAGATTGTTGTTGCTCTAATGCATTATCTACTTGTTGAACAGGAACAGATTCTTCTTGCGTTTTTTGAGAAAAAACATCAACGACTTTTTTGAGTTTTTCTTTTAAAAATCCAAACATAGTATCATACTAAGTATAAATGCTTTATATGTGTTTGTACTAACCACCTTTTTTATGCAGATGGTTGTTGCTGTAATGCCATCATTTGTTTATGAATATCATCAGCTTTTTGAGATAATTCCATTAAAAAATCCGTTAACTGTTGCTCTAATGTATCTAATTGTTCTTGTTGTTGAGTCACTAAAGCCATAGTTTCTTCTCTTGTTTTTTGGGCAGTCACAGATGCTCCCAATTGAACAAGTAATGAATCTGTTTGATGTATCTGTCCTTTGACATAAATGCCAGAAGCCAAAGGAATTAACACTTCTTGTTGAGGAGTAATACTAGGTAATTCTTGTAATGCATGTAACGTGTTTTGCAAAGACTGACGTTGTTGTTCAAGTTGATCAAGTTGTTGAGTAACTTGTTCTACTTTTTGTTCAACCATTTTAAACTCGACAAATTTTTGTTTAGCTTGTTCATTCATTTTAAAAATCCAAGTACTTCATCTGCATTGGTTATTTCTATACCTGTAGATAAGGTACCAATAATAAAACCATGTTTATTAGCTAAAATTCCTGAAGCAACTTGCGGTGCCCCCTGATTTACTGTTCCTATTTCAATAGGTATGTGCAATTGAGCACTTAATGTTTCAATAACATCATCACGTGCATCTTTATGAATAATACCAGCTTGAGAAGTAATACGTAAACAAGAGCCAACAGTATCATGATCGTGAATCTTCATAGGTTTACAAGGTACTTCAAATATCTTTTGCAAGTGCTCAATTACACTAGGTTCCATCTCATGATGATATAATAATGCATGTTCATTAACAACAATATTATTACCTAATGCGGTAAGTTTGGTATCAACCACTTCAAAAGGAATACCTAACGAACGTAAGTAATCTTTTTCATAGTCAAAAGTAATAGAAGGAATAATGATTTTTTTATGAGTTCCACTCACAAACACACCAATTAAATGAGTACCTGCTATAGTACAAGGATGTATAGGAACTTTAAGCACTTTTTCAAGTTGTTGTCTTGTTTCACTGGACACTTGGGCACTAATAAGGCCAAACGTATCAGTGATAAATCCAAATAAACCTACATTGGGATTTCCGGCAATATCTGTTACAAGTACATGTGTCATATCTAAAGAAAAACTAAGTTTATTTTTAAATGTATGCTTTAGTCTAAGCAGTGTTTGTTATATATACGCTACTACGACCAGTTAAAACAGAACAAAAACATCTTATGAAGAAAGTACTTCAATATGAATATCCCCAAAAGGTTCTTGTTGATGTAAATCAATTTTACGCATATTACACAAATGCAACAAAGGAATAAAGGTAAGCACCACTTCTTCAGTACTTGCCCCTTGAGTTAAAGACGTAAAATCAATAACTTCTTTATTTTCATGTTTTTTTAAAATAGTATGATGTACTTCTTGAATAATCATAGATAAATCCATTAATTGATTAGGTAACTCTACTTTGGGATGCGGTTTTGATGATAACACCTTTCGACGTTGACGAACTTCTAATGCTTTTTCTAACGCCTTAACTAAATCGTATACTGACACTTTTCGTGTTCTTGGCTGTGGTGTTTTGGGAATGAGCGCTGGAAAAGCAGGTTTTTGTTTTACCATAACTTCTTGTTCTACAGGCTCTTCCCACATATCATACGTTTCAGGTTCTTGAGCCGAAGCAATAAGTCTATCTAAAGCACTCATATCTTCTTGTAAAAAACGCATAGATTTGAGTTTCAATAAAATAGCAGATGCCAAAATAACCTTTCCGGGAAGCCTTAAATTCATATCTTTAATCTGCTCAAGTAACCCCATAAAACGTTCAGAAAGCACAGAAATATCTACATCCCAAGGGTCCATTTCTTCGCGCTTAACAGCATCAAACAAAATGGCTTGCCATGAAATTTCATCACCTTCAGTTATATGTTGCCAAAACTCTTCATACTGCATACAAATACTTTGTTTGATAGGTATTTAAATAGATAGCGATTTTACCCTCAATATCTTTACTCGCCTTGTTGTTTGACAATATCAAGTACCGTTGCTGTAATCCAATCTTGTAACGACTCCTTACTTTGCTCAAAAGGTGATGTTTGCACAATATCTAATTTAGAAACATACACATAGATAGGCTTGTCAAAACGTTTAATAAAGTGCAATAATTCCATTTGTGTATCGTAGTCTTGAGTAGGATCAACAACCATAATAAAAGCATCAGAAGCATACTTTTGAGCCGTATACGCAATCAATTCTACATCATTTTTTTTAGGTCGGTGTAATACACCCGGAGTATCTAAAAATTGTACCTTATAATACCCAAACGTAGCATACCCCACATTCACCCCTAACGTCGTAAACGCATAATTAGCAATCTTTGGTTTGGCTGTAGTCAATTTACTTAACAGTGTTGATTTTCCTACATTAGGAAACCCCACCAAACACAACGTAGGTAATTCTTTAATGGTGGGCCAGGTTCTAAAAATAATACGTACATCTTCCAAATAATCTAATGACTGTTCAATTTGCTTGATCATAGAAATAATACGTCCTTGCGTATGATATCCCAATGCGCGTGGATCTTCAACCTTACTCAATTTCCGCTGAGTTTGCATAGATAAACGAATAATCTGTCGTTTAGTTCCCTCAACCCGACTTAATGCAATTTTTAAACGAGACGTGCCTATACGTTGACTAATCATTTGTTGATAAAATAAACCTGTTTGATTAATCGAGGGAAAATTAAGTGTTAGATGTTGCGTAATCACATCAGTCATTGCTTGTAAACGCCCCATTTCCTTTCTATCAGGCGTTCTAGCATCACTTTTTTGTTTCAAACATTTTTCAATAATCATGGATGCTTGCGACACAGGTAAAATGGATTCAAAAGCCATACATATAAGAAAAGAACTACTCTTTATAAATATAGTATGCTATTATTAAAAAATATGCATCAGCTACATATAGCTGCCACTTAAGCATCTATCTACAAAGCACTAAGTACATGGATACTACCTACATTAAATATCTAAATTACTCACATATTGTGCATTATCTTGAATAAATGCACGCCTTGCTTCAATTTCATCGCCCATAAGCACAGTAAACATCTTATCTGCCTCAACAGCATCTTCAATAGCTACCTTAACAAGCGTACGTTGCTGTGGATCCATAGTTGTTTCCCATAATTGATCAGGATTCATCTCTCCCAATCCTTTATAACGCTGAATATTAACTTGCTCCTCTCCAATCT
>JBLKON010000072.1:0-4840 GCA_047602725.1 Candidatus Woesearchaeota archaeon | reverse complement strand
AAGACGATATTAAAAAAGCATACAAAAAAAAGGCTAAACAATATCATCCTGATTTAAACAAAGATAATCCTGATGCAGCTACTAAATTTAAAGAATTGAGTGAGGCTGCTGCTGTACTTACTGATGACAATAAACGTGCACAGTATGATCGTTTTGGTACAGCACAAAATCCTTTTGGTGATGGTGCACAAAGCGGGTTTGATTTTTCTGATATGTTTGATGGTGGTTTTTCAGATATTTTTGATTCTTTTTTTGGTGGTGGGCGTAGACGCTCACGACGTGGTCATGATTTACGGTATGACATTGAAATTACGCTAGAAGAAGCTTCTAAAGGTGTAGAAAAACAGATAACTATTCCTAAGCAAGAAACGTGTTCACATTGTCATGGTAGTGGAGCTGAAACTCCACAAGATATTGTTACGTGTGCTAAATGTAATGGTACTGGTCAAATTCGTCATACGCAACATACGCCTTTTGGTGTGTTTGCCACGACTACTACCTGTCCTAGCTGTGGAGGTAGTGGAAAAACTATTAAGCGTGCTTGTCATGTATGTAGCGGCCAAGGAACGGTTAAGGTGAACAAAAAATTAACGGTTAACATTCCTGCTGGTGTGGATCATGGTAATCGTTTACGCATGGAAGGTGAAGGTGAAGCTGGTGAAAAAGGGTCTCCTCCTGGTGATTTATACATTGTTATTAATGTAAAACGCCATGAGTATTTTGAAAGAGATGGTGATAATGTTGTCATTGAAGTTCCTATTTCGTTTACGCAAGCTATTTTAGGAGATAGTATTAAGGTTCCTACCTTACATGGAAAAGCAACGGTGCAAATTCCTGCTGGTACACAACCTCATACTACGTTCAGATTGCGCGGTGAAGGTATTACACATTTACGTGGCTCTGGTAAAGGAGATCAATTGGTTGTTGTACAGGTGCAAATTCCTAAAAAATTAAGTAAACGTCAAAAAGAATTAATTAATGAATTAGCTGAAGAAATGGGCGAATCTTCTAAACCACAACAATCATTTTTTGATAAAATTAAAGGCTTGTGGGAATAGGTCCTCTAAACATTTTTAAAGTCATTTTCTTATAAATTCCTATGACTAAACGCGCTGTGTTTGCTATAGAATCACTTATTATTTTTATTGCTATGATTTTGGTGGCAACCTTAGCTTCAGGTGTGTATATTTCTACAGCTGGAAAATTGCAACAAGAAGCGCTTGTTGTTGGTTCTGAATCTAAAGCTCGCGTTGCTAATGGTGTGGATGTTATGCGAGTACAAGCAGTAACACAAAACCAACACGTAGTAGGATTAGAATTTTTAGTGCGCCTACAAGCTAGTTCTGATATGCTTGATTTGAATAATGTAATGATGCGCATCCATACGCCAGATAAAACTATTAATCCCACCCTACAATCAACAAGACATCCTACGTATATTAATTATAGTATTACTGAATTTATTGATAATGGACCGATCAACTACCCCTTAGTACCTATACATATTGAGTTAGTAGAAAATTATCAATTGAATGATGAAGCATTATTAGTTACCATACACACAACAACTATTCCTGTTGTGTTAGGTGATTTTAGTAGTGATGATATCATTGATATTGAAGCGCTACCTTTACAACATAACAATGTTATTTATGGCTTTTTAACGCTACAAGGTGATTTGAGTTTGCTTGATGCAGCAACTGGTCAGCAATATGCTCAAAACGGGTTTTACTGTGAAGATATGTTTACTCGTTGTACTATTGAATCAGAAGTTGATGTGTATACATATGTACAACCAGATATACGTTTTGGCATTGTGCAATCTACACGTAATACAAATCATATCCTAGAAGACAGAGAAGTAGTTACATTATATGTTCCTTTTAGTGAACCAGTTTTTGAAGGTGATACTATAGAAGTGACATTTTTAGGCAAAAATATTTTTACGTATACTTTATCTTTTGCTATCCCCAATGTACTTACTCATGCCAAAGAGCAAGTCTGGCCATAACGTTTAAAAGGGATGCTATCTCAAAATAGAGTATGGAATCAATACAAAACCCTACTGTTATTATTGGAAGTCCTGGATTTGGACTCGTTGGATCTATTGCCACTGAATTTTTGTTAGAACATTTACAGATGGAATTGATAGATACCATCCATTTGCCACAAACGCAACCTCTTGCTATAGTGCATAAGGGAAAGCTTATTCCTCCTGTTGGTGTGTATTATCACAAAGAAAAACATATAGTTGTTGTTCATTTGCTTGCACCTGCACAAGGATATGAGTGGGAACTTGCTCAAAAAATTGATGAGTTGTTACAGAGTATGCAAGCACAAAAGGTAATTGTGTTAGAAGGTGTGCAATCCACTGATGAAAACGCTGTTTTAGCGTATGGTGATACTATTGAAGGCACAACTGCATTACAAGAAGGTATTATTATGGGTATTACGTCTACGTTGCTTTTGAAACGTCCTCTTATAGGTTTATTTGCTGCCTGTCATGAACAAATGCCTGATAGTAAAGCAGCTGCGCATGTAATTGAGGTGTTAGATAAGTATTTAGGACTTCAAGTTGATTACCATCCTTTATTAGATGCAGCTAAAGAGTTTGAGGAAAAATTAAAATCTTTAATGAGTAAATCTCAGCAGGCATTGTCTGAAAAAGAAAAACGTTCATTGAGCTATGTGGGATAATTTCGATTTTGGATGATATTATTAATGTTAAATATTTTAATCAAATATTAATTTTTATATTATAATAGTATTTAATTTTATATTATATTTTGTGTATTAATATATTATAGCTTTTACTTATATATTTTAATATATCTTTGTTTTAAATATATAATATTCGATTAATATTTAAATTGCTAAAATATTTAATCATAAACTATATATTTTTTATTGTTTAATGTGTAATTTTATATCATAATTTATATTTTCCTTTTTTATAATTATTAATTATATTTTATACTAATTTTGTTGGTATACACAAATGCATATCTTTAAATTCTCATCGAATTATCGATTATTTATGAATATCGATGATCTCGTTAATTTTCGATCAAAACAATACACTGGTTTGATACCTCTATCTTTTAGCTTACACTCATTTCCACACAGGGATCTTATGCAATTTGGTTTTCTTTGTAATAGACTGCATGATTCTTCATTTTTATTAGCTAGTCGCCTATACATGGGAGATAAAATACCTCAGATGCATTACATTGTTAATGATGAGCGTTACACCGTTAATGATATACATAGAAGTGATACTGTGGAGCGGCTGTCTATTCATATAGTACCTGATATTGAGGTATTCCCTAAAAATGTTGTTGAAATTTTCCATGGTCAATGGCTTGACTGTGGAGAAGTTATTGATACTACTGATGGGATTACCTTAAAAAATGGGCATACCACCTTAAGTATTCCTGAACGAAATATTAAAGGATATATTGTTTACCAATAATATACCATTTTTGTATACTAAGTTCAGTGAGTCGAAATTATCTAAGAATAGCTACATAAACATATCCTTTTATGCATAGAAGTAATGATTTGTACTCATGAGGCCCCCCTCATGGATAGAAGTATCGGAAACTAGTTTAACTGTTATATTCGGGATAATATCAGAATGAACAGGATGATATCAGATTTACGTTTTTCATTCTGGTATAATATCAGAATTTAGAAGTTGGTGTGTGTATTGATGATTCGGTATAATGTCGAATTTTACAAAAACTAGAAAAATACTAATTTTTGAGCAAAAAAAGACTATGTGGATGTATGGTTTGACCAAGAAAAAGCAATACATAGCGGTATTATTATTTTGCTTATAGGTTTTAGGTAGAAATTAAAATATGAAGCTACAAAACTATATAAGGTACAACAAAATCACCATATATAGACCTATGAAAAGAAGTTATGTACCTCAAGTAAAACAAAGTAAAATTATGATACCAGGCAAACTACTCACTTTTCTTAAATCAGATGGAATATCTCGATCATCTAGGAAGGGTCGATATATTTATCAGCCTAAAAGAGGGGATACTGACATTCCTTTATCGTATGCTACTTTTTTTCCTCATATTGGTAATCAAATTGATGAAGATAAAGTCGAAATTGACACTGCCAATTTACATTTAATAGATAGACCAATGACAAACGAGTTTGATTATCAAATTCCTATTCCTCTCCATTATACTTTCAGACATTTAAAAGATAAAGAATTATTTGAATTAGCCATAAAAAAAACTGCTCGATTATTGTGGGGCTCAGGTAAACGTATTGAAATTCAACAACATTTTGCAGTGGGATGCACTTCAACTATGCCAATCTATGTTCAAGTAAGTATAGATAAGCAAGTGAAAGGGTTTTATGTCAAAGCGCCAGATGTTCAAAGAATGATTGGGAAGATATTGTATAGTTTTGTTAACAATAATACTTCTGCCAATAATTTTTTAGTTAATGCCAGTATTATTGTCGAGGAAGAAATTCCATCTAGACCATTAAGTGATTTTAGACTAGAACAGCTTATACATACGTCAAGGGCATATGTAAGACATATCGTACAGGCTGCTGCTGAGGCTGATTTTATGTGTTTATCTGATATTTTGGGGAATACAGCAAATCATTTGATAGATAGAGAAGATAAAACTGTTTTTTGTGATTTCAATAGCATATTTGATGTTGAGCAACGTGAAAATAAAATTATTGTTCATGATAAAGAAGGGAATGAATTCTTACAATTATGTGATTTATACTGTGGAACAATAGATTTTAAGCTGAGAATTCCTCTGGTCTATTGACCAGATGGATAACAATAAATACTTTTTCT
>JBLKON010000071.1:0-4902 GCA_047602725.1 Candidatus Woesearchaeota archaeon | reverse complement strand
GCTGCTTTTTGTGAAATATCTTGAGCTTGAGATGCTATTGGTTCAACAATACGCTCTAAAGTACCTGGAAATATAAATTTCCCTTTTTTAAACACTTCATCTCGAATATATGGTAAGGGCACTTCAAAACCAAAAGGTTTACTATATAGCTCCCATGCTTTATGAAATTGCTGGGGTGGCATTGGTTTATATTGTGGACTTGTTTCTATAAATTGAGCTTCATAAAGAATGCATAAATTAGCTAAATATTCATCATGTCGTTTAATGAGGTGTGCTGTGTTGTAATTTTTTGCCATACCAATAATATACATTTTAGTATACTTAAATACTATTATGATATTATTTTAAATTGTATTCATCTATAATAAATATTATATATTCTTTTAAAAATTATAAACAATAAATCCACAAACGAAGCATTTTAAAGCAAAAAACACCAAAAAATAAATATGAAAAAACTAAGCCAAATTTCATTAAAAAACAAACGAGTACTCGTGCGCTGTGATGTAGATGTAGTTAAAGATGGAAAGATAAAAGATGATCAACGTCTTATTGCTTGCTTGTCAACACTACAATACATTCTTGCAAAACAGCCCAAACAACTTATTATTATGGGACACGCAGGGAATCCTAAAGGCGAAGATGCTTCACTGAGTCTAGAGTCCGTACGTATATGGTTTGAAAAAAAATTAAAGCTACCTATAGCAACATCAGATATGCATACTACTTGTGAGAAAAAGGTAGTGATGTGGCAAAATCTACGGTTTTATCCAGAAGAAAAACAAAACAAAGCATCATTTGCAAAAAAAATGGCTAAACACGCAGATGTGTATATCAATAATGCATTTGCAACATCGCATCGTAAGCATGCATCTATGGTAGCTATCCAAAAATATCTTCCTAGCGCTATGGGCTTAACGGTACAACAAGAAGTAGATATGTTACAAAACATTGTCCAGCCGACACCCCCCTTTCATGCCATTGTAGGTTTTGCAAAAATTGGAGACAAATTAACTATACTTAAAAAAATTATAACAAAAGCAGACAAAGTATATATTGGTGGAGCAGTCGTGTTTACTTTTCTTAAAGCACTGGGCTATGAAGTAGGAAAAAGCTTAGTTGACGATGCACATCTCCTAACGGCAAAAACATTGTATGAAAAATATCAAAAAAAAATAGTATTACCTGTGGATATTACTGTGCAATATAAAAAAAAGATAACTGTTGTTGCCTATGATAAGATACCTACGCAAGCTATTGGTTATGACATTGGTCCTTTGTCAACACAGATTTTTAAAGATAATTTGCAAGAAGCAAAAACTATATTTTGGAATGGGCCTGTTGGTATGTTTGAACAACCTCCTTTTGACAAGCACACTGTTGTTGTAGCAAAATATCTTGCACAACATCCTGGTATTGTTATTATTGGTGGTGGAGATACTACTAAAGCTGTAAAACACGCAAAAACATTTAACAAATATACGCATGTTTCTACAGGTGGAGGTGCAAGTTTAGCATATATTCAAAAAGGTTCATTAATAGCTATTCCAAAATAATGTACATATGCATCTCATAACGATAGTTGAGTAGTATGTTGCATGCGTGAAACGAAGTATCGTATATAGTATACATAATAGGTAGTGTCCGATTTTTTCTCAACAAATTCATAAAATCTACCAAAGTTGTCTTTAAAGGGGTTTACTACTCAGTATGTAGGTGAAACCTTATGAAAAATGTACTTGTAAACCTACACAGAAATTCAGACCAAGATGAAGTAGCAGTCAACATAGATGGAGAACTTATTACGAGAAACGGATTGTATAAACATGTTCCTGAAGCCATGCAGCAAAAAAGTTTGTATGAAGTATTTCAGTATGTATGTTCTCCTCAAGCAGATGAACACAATAAAGAATACTCAATGTTAGAACAAACACTATGTGAAGACTTAAGTATTATGCTTGCTGATAGAAATAGAGTAGCTGTATATGCAGTTATTGATGGAGAAGTTAAAGATGAAACACCTTTGGATTTGTCACAAACTCTTGATGATCAGGGACCTAAAATATATGCACAACAGCCAGTGAATTTAGAGGGAGAAGCACAAATATACAAAGTTGCAGAATTTGTATTAGCTCCTAAACACAAGGGTGGGAATGTTTGAGTACACTTGAACAATTATCTACTACAACAACACCATTAGTTGTTGTTGATAATATGGTGTATGCTCCTGGTTCACACCCCTCCCCACATTTTATGTCAGCACATGGGAGCATACTCTATTATCATCCGCATCAACGAGTAGATAAACTATGTGAGCCACAAACAGATGATGAACCGATAGAAGTAAAATTAATTAAAGAAATTCATCAAGAATTTTTAGGACAATACTTCGTGCATCAAAAAAGAAAAGCATCGTTTGCGTTAACACACATCCAAGTACCTAATGCAGTAATATACAATAATCATTGGTATGCTTTAGAAGCTCACAAAAAAGGGGCAATAAGTATAGGTGGAAAAACATATACAACTAAAAAACGTATTGCACAACCTGAAGTAAAACGTCATGAATCACAAAAGCAATCATTACGTACAAGCTATAAGGAATTTAGCTTAGATGGTATTATTGGATCGCATGCTGTTTTTATTAACTTGCACATACCTGCTCATGTATATGAACACCAAGGTACATTTTACAAGTTTGAACAATGTACAGCACAAGTTCCGTTATCTAGGCATGGAAGAAAGTATAAAATACATAATACGCAAATAAGTGAACCTAGTAATTATAAACATAGTTTTGTGTATAGTAGTAGTCTTATTTGTTTTAATGGTCCACAACGTTTTGCACAAAGAAACATAAGTTTTGATACTCCATATCCTATTGATAATGAGTTCATAAAAAAAGTATGCTTTGTACTTGTTGAATCACGTAGAACACTGTTAAGTGGGCATTTCGATAATCCGAATGAAGCACAAAAATTTCCCACACTTACGAGTTGTATTGTCTCAGAGCGTGAGGCAAAAAAGTATCCTATACATAAATGTTAATCAGAGGTAACTATGAGCTATATATGTAATGAGCAGGCACTTGGTCAATATGCTACACAAAAGTTAGCAACATCTAGTGTTAATGTGATAGGTGATTCTCCAGGTGCACGAAATTGTGTATATAATTTAGTAGGTTTAGGTGTACCCGATATTCATTGGTATGTACCTAAAAAAAGCGCATACACTCCACATCCAAAATCATTAGAGCACGTAGTAGGAGATGCAGTTAGTATATTTCATCATGATTGTATTATGCCTTTAGCTCATGAAGGTATGTGTATAGATGCTAGTTATGATACAGAGTCACAACAAAAAACAATGTACATTGCACGTGCTATGCAACAACCTGTTTGTATATTGCAAAATAATATGATACAACCAGTAGTGTATAGTCAATCACCTCCTATAAGACTTGATAATGGTAAACCAACAAAAGGAATGCCATTTACCTACATGAGTGCTTTGAGTGGTATTGTTGCTGCTAATATTGCAAGAAAACATATTGTACCACTGGATCATATGAACGAAAGACCTCTACCTTCAATATATGCTCCCACTATACCGCTCCCTCTTGATGCATACTTGCAAAAAAGACCAAAAGCATTAGTGGTGGGTGCTGGAGGAATTGGAACATTTGCTTTATTGCATTTAGCGTTAAATGATGCCGTATCTATAGATGTTATTGATAATGATACGGTGGAAGACAAAAATTTGAACAGACAAATTTTGTATAGACATCATATAGGAAAACCCAAAGTAGATGCAGCACAACAAGTATTACAAACATTAAGTAAAACTCGTATTACTCCTATACACATTAGATTAGATAGGCAAAATATGAATTATTGTATACGGCAAGTACAACAAAAGGAATATGACTATATATTTTGTTGTGTAGATAATGTAGAAACACGAAAAATTTTAGATAAGGTACATGCATTAACTGGTGTGCCTTTAATTGAAGGTGGGTGTGATTCTTTTTCTGGAACCATGTGTCAAGTAAAACGAACAACTAAATCGTTACGTGAACAACGAAAATTACATACCTTACAAGATGAAGTTGAAGATGTAGGGTGTGTGTATCGCGTAAATCCAAGTACCATTATTCCTAATGCATTAATTGGAACAATTATGGCATATCATCCTTTTTTCCCTCATCAAATTCCTAAAAATACCTTATTGGAATTATCAACATTAACTCAACAGCCTGTGCGTATGCACAAAATGAAAAATTAGTATGGTGAACAAGTATGGAAACACTAGAACAAATGTTACAACAAGTACATGTACACATTAGCCCAAGGGTATATGCACATGCACAATACCTAGCTGATAATGTAAGCGAGCAAGCTCAAGAGCATGTAGAAGTCTTTGGTGTACCTTGTGGACAAATATTAGGTGACAAACAAGCATTATTTTGTTATATAGATGATTTGTTTATTCCTGTACAACAAGAAGTACATCATGCATCGTTTGTCTACGATGGAGTTAAAGTACAACAAGAAGCAAAAAAAAAAGGATTAGATAAAAAAATGTTAGGCTGGATGCATTCACATGGCAGTATTGATATTTTTCATAGCAGTATTGATCATCCTAATATTTTAACGTGTTTAGATACCTCCCCTATTAATTTTGAAGTTAAACATAAAGATGCGTTGGAGCGATATTCTATTTTTCCTAGCATCATTTTTAATGATAGACATGACACTCCTGATTTGCGCGTGTATGCAAAACGTATTGTTATTGCACTACATAATAATACTCCTATTGGGGTAAGAAAACACTACGGTTTTAGACAATTAAAATTGGAATCAGATACATCATATGTACTTGACACTTTTGAAAAAGATTTCA